>NZ_JBIQDP010000032.1:0-44973 GCF_045370945.1 Pseudobacillus sp. 179-B 2D1 NHS | reverse complement strand
TCCAATTCGGACACATCCTCTCAAAATAATTGTAAGGACTTAATTAAACTGTGTCCATGAAACTATACTAACTCCAGTTCCAGTTGTGAAATCTTATTAAGCTAACGGGTGCTTTAGTTAAAAAAGAATTAAACAACTTTATTATTCATGTTTAAATATAAACACATTTATATGAATAGAAATTAAACAACTTTAATGAGCCTTGCTACAATAAAATGTAGCAAGGCTCGTATCTTTTAAAACAAAATTCAATAACTTTATTATCAGTAGACACATCTGCTTTCTTCATTTTTCAGGGGATCGACTTTTTTAGTGATTCGCTAACGCAAAAGTTTTAGTAATGTTGCTGGTATTAATTAAGTATAGCGTTTTTTAGTTTACCAACGATTTTTTATTAATTTGTATAATCTATAGAAAAGAGTGATGTTCTTTATGTCGTTGTTTAATCAGGGCAAATTTAACAAAGCGGTTAACATACTTTACCTATAGGGGCTTTACTTTAATAACAAACTTCCACAACCGGGCGTGATTATGGAACAGGAAGTAAAAGGGTGATACCTATTAGTCATGACTAATAGATATTATCCTTTGCTTCGTTACAACTTTTTACGGATTAGGTGTGGCTATGATTTGTTTTTTTAATTATTATAACAGCATTGTTTTTCGAATGTATCTTAGATGAATCCGATCCTTTTAGGGCAGTAATTATCCAAAATTATTTAACCTGCCCAATTTACTGCATTCACTTTAGTGCGTTAAGGGTGATCTCGGCAGCCTGCGCAATCAGCGCATCGTCATATTTGGCATCCTCGGTATCATGACGAGACATAATGGCCATAACGATGGGTTCCCTGTCTGGTGGCCAAACAACTGCAATGTCATTTCTCGTTCCGTAACTTCCAGCTCCACTCTTATCACCGACTTTCCAGCCTTCAGGCGCCCCCGCACGAATCAGTTTATCGCCTGTAGCATTCCCTTGCAGCAAATCTGCGAACTGTTCACGCTTCTCACCCGAAAGCAAGTCGCCGATTGCAAATGCCTGGAGACTAGTGGCAAGAGCTTTCGGTGTACTAGTGTCACGAGTATTTCCTGGAGTAAATGTATTTAAATCTGGTTCAAAGCGATCCGCCTGGGTAACGTTATCACCTAGTTGTCTTAAGGCTTGTTCAAATCCTTTAGGACCTCCCAATGCCTCAAATAAGAGGTTCCCCGCAGTATTGTCACTGAATCGAACTGCCGCCTCACTTAATTCCAAAAGGGTCATCCCGGTATCTATATGTTTCTCTGTAATCGGAGAATAAGGAACTAAATCATCCTTGGTGTAGGTGATAACTTCTTTAAGCTCTTCCAAAGAATTTTGCTGCAGCAAGAGGGCTGCGGCTAAAGCTTTGTAAGTAGAGGCAAAGGCGAAACGCTCTTCTGGTCGATATTCGATCGTCTGGTTCGTGCCCGTATCAATCGCATAGACACCAATCCGAGCATCAAACTCGTTCTCAAGCTGGGCAAGCTTTTCGTCTATATTTGCTCTTTGTCCTACTTCATTTTCCTCTTTAGATGGGGCCTCAGTCGAATGGTCTTTATCCACGCAAGCAGTGAGTATAATCACTGCCAGCAACAACATGAGCTGTGTAAAATGACGCATGCTAAATTTGTGTTTATGTGTGTTTTTCAAATCCATAACCTCTTTCTAGTTTTTATCTATTCAAAATGTAACGGGCTTCTTTGGACTAGCCATAATGAAGCGAGTCCTGTTTTCACTGATTGGCTACTAAAGAACATTGATTGGCTGGCTGTTTACTTATAGCGCTAATTTAAAATCACTGAGTAGTCACGAAATATCCAATCTATGCCTCCCTTAATCAATATTGGACTACATTTGTAATCAAATATTACATTTGTAGTCTATAGAAGTCAATCTCTTTAAACTAAAAAAATTTCTCACTCTTTCAGGAAAAGATCCTAAAGGCCATGATTCTCTAAGATTATGTGTTTTAACACTTTATACTGAAAATTGATAAATAGATAATGAAGTGCTAAACTTGAGTGCTTCAAAGATGTGATAAAATTGCAAATGGATAAGAAACAAATTGATGTCCATTTTTATGGAATAAATCACAATAAAGGCAATTGAAATTCTTGGAAGGGATCAGGGGAGTGTAAAGGATTACAGTGATACTTCGGAAAATGGAGGTAAGGAGATATGTTCTTCAGCCATTTAGTCACAAGTTTTATTGTGTCATCTATGACTATAGTAGTTATTTTGCTTATTAGGAAATTATTCTCTGATCAACTTTCAGCAAAATGGCAATACAACCTATGGTTTTTATTATTAATCGCATTAACGCTTCCATTTATACCGAAGCAATGGATTCATTTTGAAAATCATTTTAATTTGTTCAATATCAATCACGGCAATAGAGTTGGTAACGCTTCTATCCATGCCACTGAAGGTTCTGCGCTTAGTAATACAAATTGGATAGAGGACTTTACGGTATCTGTCAATCATCTTAATTTGACATTCTTGAATGCTGTTTTAACAAGTATTTGGATTGCAGGCATGTTAGTTATGGCTGTCCTTTTCCTCCATGCCTGGTTTAAATTAAAGAAAATAAAAAATACGATAACCGTCTTGAACAACAAAGCCATTTTACACTTATTTGAACGATGCAAGCAGGATTTAAATATATCTAAACCTTTAATAGTAGGAGAATCACCACTCGTCAAATCTCCAATGACATTCGGTCTATTTAAGACCTATGTTGTGCTGCCGGTACGTCTCGACGAATGGTTGTCCAGAAAAGACATCGAATACATTTTTATGCATGAACTGCATCACTATAAATACAAAGATATAGCAACGAATTATCTCATTATGATGTATCAAATTTTGTATTGGTTTCATCCGCTTGTATGGATTGCTTTTAAAAACATGAGAATGGATCGTGAAATAGCTTGCGATATGGCTGTTTTAAAATCTTTAGATGAGCATTGTCATACAGATTATGGGAATGCGATTATTAATTTTGCAGATCTAGCATCACACTCAAAAGACTTGGCTTGGGCCAATCAGTTTAATGGTTCCAAGGAGCAGATAAAAAAACGGATTGAAAAAATCGCATCCTTTACAATTGAGTCGAAGTGGATGAAGCTGAAAAGTATTTCAATCTTTACCGTTATAGGTGTATTTGTAGCAAGTCAGATCCCCTTCATTTCTGCAATGGCCACTACTAATGATCGCTATGATTTTACTAATGATCGCGCGTTTTACAAGGATTTGAGCGATTATTTTGTTGGATATGATGGAAGCTTTGTATTATACGATACGAAAGCTAATCAATATAGTATATATAATAAAGATAAAAGCACGCTGAGAATTTCCCCGAATTCTACTTACAAGATTTATAGCGCGTTAATTGGACTAGAGTCAGATGTAATAACAAAGGACAATTCCATTATGAAATGGAATGGAACAAAATATCCTTATGAATCTTGGAATGCGGATCAAAACCTATCAAGTGCTATGAGAAATTCAGTCACCTGGTATTTTCAGGAGTTAAACCAAAGAATCCCGCAAGACACCATCAAGGCTTATCTCGAACAGATAGGCTATGGAAATTCTGATCTTTCTGGTGGATCAGATTATTGGTTGGAATCTTCATTAAAGATTTCTCCCATTGAACAGGTACAATTGCTATCAGCATTTTATACAAATCAATTTGGTTTTGAGAATAAGAATATCCGAACCGTGAAGGATGCCCTTATATTAGAGGCATACAACGATTCCCAGCTCTCCGGGAAAACGGGGACTGGCAATGTTAATGGCAAAAATATAAACGGTTGGTTCATTGGATATGTAGAGACCAAGGATAATACTTATTTCTTTGCAACAAATATACAAAATGAAGATAATAGTTATGGAAGCAAGGCAGCGAAAATAACGTTATCAATTTTGAGAGATAAAGGAATCTATTAGGGAAACAGCAGAATAAGTTGAAGCATGTTGTATGTCATCTAAAAGAAGGAGGAGGGTAAGGTTGGCGAAGGAAATCCCAAATATTTCAGAGTCAGAATGGGAAGTAATGAATGTTCTGTGGAAAAAGGCTCCGCAAACGGCCAATGATGTTATATCTGTCTTGCAGGAAAAAACGGATTGGAAGCCGAAAACTGTGCGTACTCTTTTGGATCGTCTCGTTCACAAGAAAGTGATAGGTGTCAATAAAGGTCAGAGGGTCTATACCTTTTTTCCACTTTATTCGCAAGATGAATGTCAGCGCGCCGAGGCACAGTCTTTTGTTAAGCGAATTTATGGTGGAGCGTTAAAGTCGATGCTAGTTCAGTTTATCCAAGAGGATTCCTTGTCAGAAACGGACATTAAAGAATTACGTTCCATTTTGGACGAAAAGCCTAACAAAAAGAGAACCAAAAAGTGAATTGCAGGTAGTTGAAATCATAACATTTGATCACTGAATGTCCATTATAGTTTGTAGTAGGAGAAAGAGGAGGGTTACCATGTGTTACAGCTCCTCTATATTTGATAATAGGGGGGCAGAAGACGAGGATCGAAAAGACAATCACTTAGGAAATGGAGGCTTTATGTAGTTGCACAAAAAGCAGTAATTTTAAGAATAATTTATCGTTAATTTTTTTGGCATAGGAATCTAATTTCCATGTTTTCACCCACAAAAACTTTCAGATTTGTGGGTGAAAACCATTGTCCAAATGAAGTGGTGCACATAATCTTATCCATTATAAAGGACTTTTTGTTTGTACAAACTAATAAAATTGAACATTTTAATTGTCTTGAATAGCGTGATTAAATGAATGCAACGCTAGGGCTATTCTACGGTTTCTTTAAAATCCTTGCCCTCTACTTCGATTTGGTTCATCAATTTCTGGTAATTTTCTTTCTCTTTGGTTGATTGGCTCCAAGTTTCCGAGTAAAGATGTGTAATTTGTCCTCCTGCCGCTTGGACAATGGCCTGAACGTTCTCTTCCTCATTGATCAACAAAAAGTAAGAAATAGCTAAGCCTAATTTTTGATTGCTTACTTTGTCTATTTTAGCGTTGGCTAATTGTTTTAGAAGTGGATGATTGATATTTTCCTGTAGTGCTGGTTCATAATCTTTGGCAACAAATTGTTCCATAGTATCTATTAGGCTGCCATCTTTTAAACTTTGCGTAAAATGAGTGACAGCAGGCGTATTTTCCTTGATAATCGCCATGTCCTTGTCTTGCTTTTGCTGTTCTTGTACCATAGTAATGGATTCTTTCATTTCTGGTGATACAGGTTCAGGACGATTATAATCGTCGATCATCGCTGGAATAAATCGTATCATAAAGCTTAGAACAATCCCTAACATTAAACAATAGGCTGGCCACTTCCTATATTCCTTTGGCCAATCCATCGTTGTCTCCTTTTTTTGAATAGCCGGCTCAGGCTGTAGTACAGCACCTTTCACCACTGTTTTCTCCTTAATGGCGTCAATGTATGCAGAACCCCAAATTTGTGATAATTTTACTTCTAACTCATTGGATGACAATGCAGCTTGCGTTTGAATAGGCTGCTCTTGATTTTTTGCCAGCTCTTTTCTCATCTCCTTTAATGCCGTTTTTTGCGTAGCTTTTGTTTTCCTCTGCATTGCCGCTTCTTCCGATTCAGTAAACCCGGACTTTATTAATATCGATTTTGCTATTTTTGAACATATAAACAGGACCAGAAAAAAAGCACCCATGATAATAAATAAGTTATTCCCTAAAAGAGCGTAAGATCCGGCTAATTCTAAAAGCAATACAATCACTGCTAATAATCTTAACGATATTTTATCTTTTGAAAATCTCACAATAAATTGAACAGGAGCAATCCATATTTTTTGTAGAGTCAGCATCATTTCTCGTTTTGCGCGAATGAAGACATTTTTGGTAGGATAGATTTTTTTATAATATTCTCGAATGGTTGGATCATTAGGTTCGAGTCTCATTGCTTCTTCAATCAGCATTTGGGCCTTTTTATATTTTTTTCTCTCGTAGGCGGCCCAGGCAAAATCCAGCAAATTTTTGCTATTTTCCGGATTTGCTTGCAATGCTAGCTGCTCATATTTTTCTGATTCCTTCCAGTTGCCAAGATTAAACATGGCCATACTATAATCCTTTAAATAATCATCATTCTGAGGATGGAGCCTGATTGCCTCTTGAAGGGCAGCTAATCCTTGCTCCTGTGTAATAGAAGAGAGACGGGCATATTGAGAGTGCAGATAATGACTCTGAGGGTAGAGACGGAGGCCTGTTTCTATCAATTCTTTCCGCTTTGATTCCTCTATTCGGAGATCATCGTACATCAATACCGCTAGCGTAAGCACTTCCTCATCTTCAGGTGCTCTACGAAGTGCTTCGTTTATCCAAACCACCACATCATCAGGCTGCTTTAACGTATAGTAATGATAGGCCATTAATAAATAGCCAGGATAATCTTCTGGCTGTTTTCGAATAACCTCTCTAGCCTGCTCTCTTGATTGATCAATTTCCCCATTCTGGATGTAAGACTTAATGAGGTTCACTTTGCTAATAAATGATTCTTCCATTTATTTCATCCTTTATTTCAAATTGTTTTTATAAATATAGTCCAGCACATCTTTATATTCTTGATTAGCATCACTGAACGTGGCATAACTTTTGGCTGTTGCAAACCATTCAAGCGTCGTTGGCTGCCGTTTTTCCATCGCAGACAATAAATCTTGATTGGTTAAAGGCTGAATTTCTCCTGTTTCAAATGATCTAGCAATGGCTGAATCAATCGCGTCTTTCACTAGGTATTCTAAATCTGCACCAGAAAAATGTTCAGTATATTTTGCCACTAGATCCAATTGCAGGCCTTGCTGTGGTTTTCCTTTCGTCTTAATCGTTAAAATGGCTTTCCGCTCTTCTAATTCCGGCGGCGGCAGAAAAATCAACGAATTAAATCGGCCAGGACGTCTTAGTGCCGGATCCAGATACCATGGGGTATTGGTAGCACCAATGACATAAATTCCTTCATTATCTGAAACCGAGCCGTCAAGTTCAATTAACAATTGATTGACCAGCATCCGTTCATGATGGGCAGACATTTTTTGCCGGTTCCCTCCGAGGGCATCTAATTCATCAATAAACAATACGCAGGGGGTTCTTCTTCGAGCATCTTCAAAAAACTCATGCAAATTTTGTTCTGCCTCACCCGTCCACTTTGAAAGAATGGACTGCAGGTCTAAATGGATAAAACGAGCATTAATTTCACCCGCTACCGCTCGAGCCAAAAAGGTTTTTCCACATCCAGGCGGGCCGTAAAAGAGTAAGCCGCCCCCTATTTCCTTTCCAAAGGCTTTAAAAATATCCGGCGATTGAATCGGCAGGATAAAATCCATTTTTATTTTTTTCTTCACTTCTTCTAAACCGCCTACATCCTCAAACGTTTCGCGCTTCTGATCTAACTCCACAATTTTATTTTGTTCCTTATCAAACGAAATCACTTTTAATTTGTCCTGTTGATTTTCCTGATTCATTTTGATTCCCCCAGTCAAGGACTTTACAGATTGAAAAATCTTTGTCTAAAAGTATGAAAAATCTTACTAGAAGGTATTACCAATAAAGCACCTTATTCATCATAAGTCACTAAATGCCTATTTTTCAATATTATAAAAGTCTTAATGTTCTAGAAAATCGGATCAGATCCGCGCTTAGCTAATATTTTAATGAAGAGGAAAAATGATTTTAATAGTACGGTTAATCATAAGAATCCTATAAGTGAATTCTCCGCAAAAGGGCACAATTGCCGAGCAATACAGGGCCAACCTTTTTATAAAATCAGAATAAGCTCGTTGGATAAGAAATCATTTTGATCAATCTTTTTTCAAAATGGTTTCTTTAGGGTGTGGTGAATGTGGTTGTGACAGTTTTTTGTTCTATCGTTTCAAGCATACTGGGAGGAATCTCCTGCGTTTCAAATAAAATGGTTGCATGATGATGGATGTGTGTATATATTGTATATATAGTGTATATACAATATATAAAGATTTGAATGATCATATGTAAATCGCTCTTCAATGACAATCACTGAAAGGGTAACAGCCAGCTACCCTTATCATCTATTTAAGGATCGTTTAGTAAAGACTCAGGATGTTAAAACGTGAGAGGAGAAGACTTCAATGTCAGGCGTAGAAAAAACACTTCCTATGAATCGAGCAAGACGCTGGATGATCACCATTGGACTATTTTTAATGGTTCAATTGCTCTTTGTCGCTATTGATGGCACTTTCCTGGAGCCAAATATAAATGATAGTGGCCATTTATTTGCCAGAATAGCGAGAGGAATTTTAGGATCGAGATTATTTACAGAATGGATTACTCCTTATTCCTTCCCGTTTTTTAATATGTTCATGACCATTCACGTTATAGCTATAATGATTCAGGCCGTACAAGACCTTATTTCAAGTATGTTTTCAAAAAAGTAAAGAAGAGGGATTGGCATGCAAATAATTATTTCCAACAGTTCAAAGGAGCCGATTTATGAGCAAATTACGAATCAAATTAAATCGTCTATTTTAGCAGGTGAGTTACAAGAGGGGACAGCATTGCCTTCCATACGCCAGCTTGCAAAGGATTTGCAAATTAGTGTGATTACAACGAAACGAGCCTATGAGGAATTGGAGAAGGCGGGCTTTATTTATTCTATTGTTGGAAAAGGCTCTTTTGTTGCAGAACAAAATTTAGAGGTTATCAGAGAGAAGAAACTGAAGGTCATTGAGGAGCAGCTAAGTGCGGTGATAACGAATAGTAGAGAAATTGGACTGTCACTTGATGAATTGCAGCAATTATTGAAGATTTTATATGAGGAGTGAAACGGATGGAAAATGTGGTTGAACTAAAGAATGTCACGAAAAGATTCAAAGATTTTTCTGTAAAAAATATTAATTTACAAGTGAAGCAAGGCTTTGTAACGGGATTCATTGGAGCAAATGGAGCGGGTAAATCGACAACGATCAAAATGATGATGAATCTATTAAAGCCCGATGACGGGGAGGTGAAGATTTTCGGTTTAGACTACACGACACATGAGAAGGCGATCAAGGAGCGGATTGGGTTCGTATATGATGGCAACGTATTTTTTGAAGGGCTGAATTTAAAAGATATAAAACGCATTGTGGCGCCAGCTTACAAACATTGGAATGATACACTATTTTATCAATATATCGAGCAATTCGAATTACCGCTTAATAAAGCGATAAAAACTTTCTCAAAAGGGATGCAAATGAAGGCGTCATTGGCGATAGCCTTATCGCATCATGCAGAGCTGATTATTATGGATGAGCCGACAGCAGGCTTAGATCCCATTTTTAGACGGGAGCTGCTGGAGTTGTTACAGGAATTAATGATTGATGGTCAGCGTACCATTTTCTTCTCTACGCATATTACAACAGATTTAGATCGTATCGCAGATTATATTGCTTTTATACAGAGTGGAGAAGTCGTATTTAATCAATCCATCCACGATGTAGCTGAAAACTATGCGCTCGTTAGAGGAGGAATGGATCTTTTAGATAGAGACACAGAAAAAGCTTTTGTTCACATTCATCGCGCACCAACAGGATTTGAAGCATTAACCGATGATATTAAAGAAGTCAAAGATATCTTTGGAAATTCTGTTGTCATTGAACGAGCGTCTCTAGAGGATATTATGTATTACTTGAAAGGAAGAAAAAGCTATGCTTAATTTAATCAAACGTGATGTCATCCTACAGAAACGACAGCTATTGATCTTTATTCCTTTTATTGTATTTTTTATTTTCATGGACTCACATCCGGCTTTGATTTTTCTAGTGGCCAGTATTTTTATTCCTTTTAATACGTATGCCTATGATGAAAAAGCAGAGACAAATATTTTGTTAAATTCCCTACCTTATACACGTAAGGAAATTATCGCATCACGCTATTTTGGTGCCATTATTTATATGGTTTTAGCTATTGGTGTGACAAGTCTAGCATTATTTGTATTAAATAAATCGTTTACGATGACTGATATGGCGATCGGCAGCGGCTTATTTTTATTATTCGCTTCGTTTACCTTCCCATTATTTCATATTTTCAAACCGGGCTATATTACAACGGTCGTACTTATTAGCTTTATCGTTATAGCAGGGGTAGGTCCGCATATTGTATTGTTTATAGCTGAACGTTTGACAGTGATAACTGATTTTATCCTCAATTTATCCAGATCGGCTTTATATACAGGAGCGGCAGTGGCTATCCTGACACTCTATGCTGCTTCTTGGGGGATTACCACTGTTATTTATCAGCGGAAAGCATTTTAAAATGATATCATTCGCTCATCTCAAGATGTATAGGCCAAACAAGAGAGAACGGTTTCATTAATGGTTCGTCTGTTAGACATTGGTAATAACTTGCTGTAGAATAGTTTCAATGTTTAGTGGATTTGGGGAGGATATGATGAACGAAGAAGAAAATAAAGCTGGTTGGGATGCAATTGATCAAGCAATGAAGGATTTATATGGAGAACAAGAGCCTAAACATTTTGGAACGTTGATTTCCTATATGCTCGGTGGGAATGACCCTTTAGATGGGATCAGTGTATATGTGGCAAAAGAACCTATTGAGCATTGGCATTTTGTGACCTATGGATTTTCAGAGCTCTACGAAAAAGAAACAGAAGATCCTGAAAACAGCGGCTTTGGATTTGAATTAACGTTCAGGCTAGCAAAGGCGGATTATGAAACAGAACCGCCAAACTGGGCACTGAACCTTTTACAAAATCTCGCCAGATATATATTTGGAAGTGGAAATGCATTTAAAAAAGGTGATTACATGGATGCCAATGGCCCCATCTGCCTTGAATCAAATACAGCTTTAACAGCACTTGCATTTAAGAACGATCCTGAACTGTCTAGTATGGATACGCCGAATGGGAAGGTCGAGTTTATTCAAGTTGTGGGAATTACAGCGGATGAATTGGAAGCCATGCAAATATGGAACACACTTGGTGTCTTAAAGGCCTGTGCCAATCATATGCCCTATTATATTACCGATCTATCGCGTACATCCTTTCTTCATGACGCAAAGGTAAATGACGCTATTCAAAAAGGAAGTAAAACAGACGGATCAAATACTGGCTTTCTTTTTAACGAACAAATCACATGGAAGCCTGCCCAAAAAAAATTGTTCAAGAGATTGCCTGCTACCGTAACATTTGGAGCTAAGCAAGCGAATACTATTGGGAAGGTACTTCAGGGGCGTGCGGTGAAAAAAGAACCGCTTAGATTAGTAAGTAATGAAGCGAAAGTTGTTTTTTTATTCGGAGATCAGCCACAGGTAACGGAAAAAGAAGGTTACATGGAGATTATGTTAAACGAAAAGGCCATGAAAGAATTAACAGAGCAGCTTCAACCTTGTGTAAAAAAGTTTTCCATCCCTTCTTTAGAATCGGTTGTCTTTGAAATTGTGAAAACAGATGTAAAAGATTCAGAGGGACATGTCGTTGAAACGATTGGGTAGATCTGATTTGGAGATAAAGTTTGATAATTAAAGAGCATAATCAAAAGGATTAGCATGTAAATAAAAGAGCTCCCTCATAGGGGCTCTTTCGTTCGTCGATGTTGCATTTTTTAGATTTGAAATAAAGCACGGTGTTTATAAAAAGCTTAACTAAAACCCCTGAGTTGATAGGCAGGATTTTTTCTTTTTCTACAAACGGGCCCAATTCTTAAATAAGGAATGTGGCATCAGAAAAAATACGGATTTACAACGTGAAGGAAATGTGAATGCTACCATCAAAGACGTTATGCACTTATTTTATAATCTCTAACAGGCTTTCTAATTTATTTATTTCGTAAGTAGGTGTTAAAGTGGTGTTATTTTCCTTGTGCTGAGAATTGAACCAACAAGTATCAATACCATAGTTCATTCCACCTTGAATATCAGAAGTCAACGAGTCGCCCACAATTAGTACGTTGGCTTTTTCTGTAATCTGTAACTTATTAAAAGCATAATCAAAAATACCTGTTTGCGGTTTTTGGAATCCAGTGGATTCAGAGATAATAATATGTTCAAATGTACCGTCTAACGGGGAATGATGAATCCTTGATGTTTGTACATCAGTGTAACCATTCGTAATAACGGCTAAGCGTTTATGCGAGAGACCCCTAATGACTTTTTCGGCTCCTTGGACGAGATGCGTTTGTTCTCCAAGAAATTCTAAATAATCTTGATTGAATACAACGGCGTCAATTTCGAGTTCATGTTCTAAAAATAATCTTCTAAATCTCTCTGGACCTAGTTCAACAAGGCTTGTTTTTCCACTTTCTACATCTCTCCACAATACTTTACTAATTTCTTGGTAACTCTTTTCGTATAGCTTTAAGCTATTTAATAAATTATATTTATCAAAGACTTTACTAAAAGCTGCTTGCTCTGATTTAGTAAAATCAAAAAGTGTGTCATCTATATCAAAAAATATAATATCGTAATTTTTCATTTTACCCACTACTTTCTCATTCAGTTAAGCCTGCTTAAAAATTATCTGATTCCTATACACCTCTTCTCACAAATCATTATTGTTTATTGAAGTATATAGAGCGCATTTGCAAAATAAAGTTTTGAATGGCTGTTAGATAAAGACTGAGAGGTATTTCTTAATGAATCTTTATTCGTTGCCGTGATGTACAATAGTTAGCCCAGGTTCCCCGTACAAGGTGTTCACTTTATTAGCCAGGCTTCCCCACTCAAATTATGTTGACTCATTTAGCTTTAAAATTGTTCATCTGTCATGATGGTCATAAAGTCAGAAAAGAATCGTTGATAATTGAGATAAAAAGCAATACGGTGTTTATGTTCGTTTTCATCGAATGTCTTCCAAGGACGTATGTCAGCAATAGCTTGCCCCCGCGAAATTCCTTCTGCCGTCACAACATGGACAGGCAAAGTTTTAAAGCTGAACCAATCATTGTGAATGATGGCCATTAATGTGATAGCATCATGAACAGGGCTTCCTTCAATGGCTGGATTGCGTTTTTTATAAAAATGATAATAATAATCGAGCAAGGGTTTAAGAATTTTTGCCTTTCCTTTTGCATAAATGTAATCTACCATCTCTGGTGTGACGATGGCTTTTTCTGTGATATCCAAGGGTATAATCGTTACATTTTTCGCGTGTTGCAAAACGATCTGTGCGGCCATTGGATCCCCATAAAAATTGGCTTCCGACACAGCGGTCACGTTCCCTGGAACAAAAAAAGCTCCTCCCATGATATAAAATTCCTTTACTTTCTCCATCAATCCACTGTGTGAAATAAACAACATAGCTAAAGAAGTAAGGCGGCCGATATTGACAATGGTTAATTCTTTTTTATATTGGTCAACTAAGTTAACAATCTCATGAAAGTTTTCAATAATTGCCCCTTCCAGTCCCTGTATGGGAGCTGGTTTAATCGGTCCTAGGCCGTAAACACCGTGAATTTCCGGAAAAAAAACTGGTTCTTCTCCTGTCATGGGTTTTTTCGCTCCTGCAATCACTTTAACATCAGGAATGTTAAACAGCCGGATTAAATAATGAATGTTTCGTACAGTTTGATCACGGGAGGTGTTCCCATAATCAGCCACAACGCCCACGATATCGATTTGTTCATTAAAATAACCATATAAAAGGGCAACCGTATCGTCAATGCCTACATCTCCAAACAATAACACCTTTTTTCTCATATAACCATCCTTTGCAGGTTTACTTTAAAGGGGTAGATTAGGAACTATTTTCTAATTATTCCTATTAAAGGAACATAGCTTAGTATATGTTCTTTTTTAGGATGGAATGATTAGACGTAGTCTTAATTCTTTTTATTAAAAGTTAAACAACGTGATTATTGCTATACAAAAATGGCATCGAGAAAGAGGGCTGTAGTTTTATAAAAAAGATTGATAGTTTTCAAGAGAGTTTGATTAAAAATCCTGTATTGGTATATAGGATTTTTTTGTTCTATACTCTGTACTGTAGATTTGGAATGAGGTCGCGATGTGTTGAATAAAGTCATACTGTTTATAAAAAGTTGCACCGTTTTGCCTCTTTAGGTACGATCATCTAAAGAGGTGTTTTTTTACAGTGAGTGGAAAAAATATGCGAGTAAAAAAGAGGGGGAAATAACTCGTATTAAAGTCTAATAAAGAGGAGCTATTTTTATGGATCAAAGAGTTCCCACACCAGTTCAAAATATTTTAAATGAGTATATTTCCTTATTTCATGAACGAATTCCTAATACCCTTGAAGGATTATATTTACATGGTTCCATTGCTCTTAATGCTTATATTCATGGTTCTAGTGATATTGATTTCATTGCAATTGTTAACCGTCAATTAACTGAAGCAGAGATAAAAATTCTATCTAATACTCACCGAAGTTTAACCAACAAATATAAAAAAACAGGAATGGACGGATGCTATCTTCTTTGGGAAGACATCGGTAAGAAGCAGACTGAAACCAAAAAATGTTTATATGTAAACGAAGGAAAAGTAGGATGGAGCAATCATGAAATCAACCCGGTCACTTGGTGGACTCTGAAAAACAAGGGCATTAGTATGATAGGTCCTGATGTTACTTCATTTCATTTTGACGTTGATGAAAGTGATCTGACTAATTATGTACTAAATAATATGAATACCTATTGGTTGAATCGAATAAATACTATGAAAAGATTCAAAAAAGTGGCACTTCTATTGCCAAACAAAATTTTAGAGCAGGAGTTACAATGGTCTATTACTGGAATGTTACGCCAATTCTATACACTTAAAGAACATGAAATCATTTCAAAAGTAGATGCAGGCAAATATGCAATTGATTATATGCCAGAAAGATGGCATAACATTATTAGAGAAGCGATAAATATTCGAGAAGGACTAGACATGCGTTACTATAATTCTAAGAAACATCGGATTAATGACACTTTGCAATGTATGGACTACATATTTAATTATTGTAGTAAGATGTAGAATATCTCACTATTATATAAACGTTTTTTCAAGAAAAAGGAATGACCGTAGAAAAGTACAGCTAGGGAATGATTAAACTGCTTTATAAAAACTAACCTCAATATGTTGTAAAAGAATTGATTTCGATCAATCTTTTTTCAAAATGAATTCTTTTTATTTATCATAGAATATTAGTTTATGAGGTGTTTTTAATCAAACTTTATTTTAAAGCAACATGTACAGAGATAATAAATTTGTTTAATCCTGAATACCATTGGGCCCGATTTTTGAATACTGAAGGTGGGAGGATGTTAAAGTAAGGAGAAGCTTATGAAGGAAAGTTAGAAAAAGGAGAGCATAATAATGTTTGAAGATTCTTGTTTAATTAATTTTTAAGAAATACTGTAAGGGATGATATAGATTTTATTTGCTATTTAGAATCTGATATAGAAAATTCCCAATTTATAATCCCTTGGTCTAAATTAAAGCATTTGGATGCTTTAACCGACGATAACCTATTACATTTGATAATTGAGGATAAAAATAATAACAAACGTGTTGGATATATTGTATTGGCTGGTTTAAGAGATCTCAATCAAAGCCTCGAATTAAGGAGAATCACAATTGGCTCAAAGAGTAAAGGTTATGGAAATGAAGCGCTTAAAATCATCAAGGATTGGACCTTTAATAAGTTTAAGGCAAAACGGTTATGGTTAGATGTTAAAGTTAATAATATGCGTGCTATGCACCTTTATAAAAAACATGGTTTTACAGTTGAAGGTACATTAAGAGAATGTTTAAAAAGTAATGATGGATATGAGTCACTATTTATAATGTCCATATTGAAACGAGAATACGTAGATTAACGTTCTTTTCTATTCTTATGTTAGTAAAGTAATGCTAACTTTCTATAACGACTTTCAAGAATCGGATGATTTGATTAAATAAGGATTACAGAAATGATCAAACTTTCTTCAAAACGAGCTCTCTCCTTTTCTTTGTTTACCAAGGTTATTAGTCTCAAACTGATCAAATTTCACTTTAAAGCCACAGTAAGAACAAGTTTTGAAAATGAATAAAACTTGTTCTTTATTTTCACCCATTTACACGTTTTCACTTGAGTTAATGTGTAAATGTGTTATAATTTATTCATCAAATAAAAAGAAATAACAAATAAGTTATCCCTTAGATAATACATATTTTTTTATTTTTGGATTACACTTCTCCTCTTGTGTATATGTGTAATCAAATTTATACTAATAAAAAGGAGCGAGAATCATGACTAAAACAATTACATTTGCAAACTTTAAAGGTGGAGTGGGGAAAACAACTGCTAGCGTTTTATTCTCTTATCTCTTACAAAAGTCAGGAAAGAAGGTTTTATTAGTTGACTTTGACCCACAATATAACGCAACAGAAATTTTATTTAAAACATTTGGTGTCAAAGGTAAATTAAAGACGAGTCTTTTTGAGGCTATCGAGGAACAAGACTTATCAAAAGCAGTTGTAAATATCACTCCTACACTCGATATACTGCCAAGTGAAATTGATTTAGCTGGTTTCCCGATGCACTTGTACTCCTTAACACAGGATAAAACAAAGCGGTTTTATTTTCTCGATTTTCTTTTACGCCAAATTAAAAAGAATTATAATTATGTTATCATTGATGTGCCTCCAACAATTAGTGAATTTACAAACAATGCAATTGTAGCTTCCGATTACATCGTTGTTATTATGCAGACACATCAACAGTCTCTTAAAGCGGCAGCACAATCTTATCAGAACATGAAAGTTCTTAAAGAATATAATCCAGCAGTTAAACTATTAGGGGTAGTTCCATATCTAGTTGATAAAAGAGGTAAAGTAGATAATGAAGTTATTGAAGAAGCCGAAGAACTATTCCAACATTATCTTTTCAAAAATTGTATTATGAAAAGAGAACGAATCAAAATGTTTAGTAAAAACGGTATTACTGATGAAGATATGCATGATATAGATGTCTTAAATATGTATCAAAAAGTAGTAAATGAATTCTTAGAAAGGATTGAAGCAGAATGAGCGAAAAGCCAAGGTTTGAGGATATAGATACAAGTAAATATTCAGCACAGAGAAAAAACCCCTTTGAAAAGGCACAGTCGAAAGCTGCACATAAAACCATTCGTATTTATGAGGAAGACTATAAAGAACTTAGAGCGCTTGCTTTTCATGAAGATAAAAGTATCGTTCAGATCGTAGCAGAGGCAGTTGAGCTACTAAAAAGAGAAAGAGGAAAGTGAAACAAAAAAGAAGTAATAAGCAAATTATTACTTCTTTTTCATCGTTATTTTACACAATTATACATGTGTAATTGTGTAAAAGATTGTGATTTTTATATAGCAATAGTAAGTTTTGATATATGATGTTATAATCTTCATACTTTGTTAGATTATAAATATAAACAAACAAAGTTCACAAATTTTCTATTTGTTTGTTGAAAAATAAAAAAGAAAATCCCTACTCCCCTCATTTGTTTGTCCGGTCGCCAAACAGTTCAAACAAATGAGTAACCATGCAGAGAAATTCAAAAAGAGATATTTCTTATTTTTAACACGTTTTTATACGCATCGATTGTATCACATTTTTTTATGAGGTTAAAGTAAAACCTCTAGTTTTCGTTCTCTTTTTGTCTTTCTCTGTTTATAGCACTAGCAGAGATACAGGAGGAAATTTTTGATGGCTGAAAAGTATAATATTTTAGAAGAATACAGATTGAAATATTATCAATTACCTAAAGTTCTTTTCACAAATGATAACTATAAATCTTTATCAAATGATGCAAAAGTAGCTTGGAGTATTTTGCATGATCGTTTTAATCTGTCCAAGAAAAACAATTGGATTGATGATCAAGGGAATATCTATTTTGTTTACAATAACAAAGATCTTATGGATATTTTAAATATCAAAAGTGAAGCTACTGTCATCAAAATAAAAAAAGAATTGGTTAAAGCTAAATTACTTGAACAAAAACGTCAAGGACTGAACAAATGTAATCTTCTCTACTTGCTTAAACCTAGGATTACTAGAAATGATATTTATGCTATTGATAAACTAGAAAACTCAACACCATTAGATGGTGGTCAAAATCAAGAGTCACAAGGAACTACAAAAAATGAAGTTCAAGAAGTCCAAAACTTAGAGTCTATTAATACTGATCTTAATAACTCTTTAAATATAGATACCAATGATACATATGAAGATACAAACATTAGTAATTTTTCAAAAAATAGTCCTTTAAGATTCACCGAAGAGGAACAAGATCAATTATTCAAACAAGCTTTTTTAGCAAATAATACAATTGGTATTGATAAGCGGATTCCGGAACTAATTGTTAAATTTGCGGAAAATATAGATCAGGTTGAGTCCTGGTATGGAATTTTAAAGAGAGCCAAAAGTTCTGCTGAAAAAGAATACCGAGATCAATATTATCGTTTAGCTGAAGAAACAGGAGACACGGCATTACTGAAAAAAATCGAGTCCACAACTTTCTTAGTCACATTAGAAAATGGGGAAGTGGCGAATCAAATCATAAATTCACTCATTTATTGCGTTAGAAAGATAAAAAAAGATGAATTAATCGAAAAAGCAGATAGCTATCTTTTTATATCACTTAAAAAAACATTTTTTGAGATTCTAAAAGAATCCAATTCGTTCAGTGAATATGTCTGTGAACATTTAAAAAGCAAACATATACCGGGTTTATCGCTTGATGAATATATAAATTCTGAATCGGGAGTAGACGAATAATCCTATATTGTGTAAAAAAGAAATATACTTTCCATTTTTTAGAAATAGCACCTCTCTTCCTGTCTACTATCTAATTATAAGGTTATGTTAAAATGATGACTGATGAGGAAAAATCTCATTTTTTGTTGATTAAAATCTAAAAAAAATTGAATTGATATCAATCAAATGTTAGAATCGGGGTAATTTAGATGAAAGAACGATTTTTTCAATCTCTGGAGAAATTTGGCGTTGAGTATAATAAAGAGACAGGATATTTGAGCGAACCTATTATTTTTATTGTGTATAAGAGAAAAAGCCACATGTTGGTGCGGAGAGTTTTCTTAATAGGAGAACAATTTGTAATCTTTCATAACGATACAGTTAGAAAAGTGAGCTTTGACAAAGTTGAAGGATTTAAACTAGAAAAGAAAGCTTAGTAAAGGTGGCCTTTTGGTTTAAAGTATTTAGTTAATTTAAGATGCTAGTATTTTTGTCCATTGAAAACTATTCAACTTTTTCTTTTGCTGCATAGAAAGACATTAGACTGATTTTTATCTGAAAAAGGAATAAGTTTATTTGGGATTCGCAACAGTGTGATATACAAAGTCAGCAACGATACATATAAAAGTTAGACAAGCGAATCCCTCAAACAAGAAAAGTGGTAGATTCAAACCTGCTGCCTTTTTGTTTGAGGGATTTTTATTTTAATTAAAAACTGTGTCTTGATTTGCCGAAATAGATCTATTTGACTGGATTGCGCCTCGTTATGCAATGGAACTAGAATAAAAGTAGCATGATAAAAGTTGTACGGGAACCTATGTTCCTTTTTTAGGATTCTAAAGAAAAGAGGTTTTTTCATGGAATTAACACCACCGTACCTTGAAAAAGATAATGATGATAAATACATATTGTCATACTCGGAAGATCTACGAAAAGAGATTGATCTAAAGGATCTTATACAAAAATTAAAAATAGAGATTGAAATAACTAGCTATTAAAGGTTAATGCTCATTTATCCTTTTCTTTCATCATTCTTTGGATGCGTACATACCTTATGGCTTCTTCAATTTCTTCTGTTGTTGCTTCCCTACCTTCTATTACAAAACGATAATTTTCTTTTAACTCTTCAGGTGTGATAAAAGGGTTAGCATTTAATTTTTTTATTAAATGACTTTGTTCTGGCGAATAGTCTACAGGACTATTTGTTCTAAGTAAGAGATAATCAGCAGAAACATTGAGAATATCTGCAATTTTTTTTAAGGTATCCATATCTGGCTTTTTCTTATTCCGTTCAAAATATGATATTGATGATTGGTCTATATCTACAGCATCAGCTAATTCTTTTTGCGTTAAATCTTTAGCTTTTCTAATATTTTTTAAACGTTCACCAAAAGTATTTAAATTGTTCATTAGTCTCTATCCTCCTCCTATTTATTTTAAAGGTTTTTATATCTTTTAGTCATATTTTGTGTAAAAAAAAATGACTAAAAACAAAAAAAGTTTGACAAAATGACTTACAGTCATATAGTGTATAATCAATTAATGACTTTGAAACATATTGGGGGGATTATCTTGAAACAGTGTAAAGAAAATGAACGAATGATTGAGCTGGGAAAACAGAAAGGATTAACTCAAAAGCAATTATCTAAAGAATTGCAACTGGGCCAAAGTATGATCTCTTCTGTTGAAAGAGGAAAAAAAGATTTGGAAGAGATAATAAAGTTAAATTAGCTAATTACTTTGGTGTGTCAGTTGAATATTTATTTTATAAGAACTATATAAACGAATCATTGAAGATTCAGAGTCAAATTTCTAATGCATATGACCAAAAGTCATAAAAACAAGGAGGTTCAAATGGAACAATTAGCACTACTGCCAGTAGAGAGAGAGAAGGAAGAGATTATTGAGTATGTTTTAAAGGATTGGATAGAACCTTATTATTCAATGAAATTAAAGTCGGGTGGGTACAGTCCAAAAGTAACAAGCACTATCTCAGACATGCCCTCTTCACCAAATAATTCATTTCGCAGCAGCACTGAAGATTTAGTAATAAAAAATCTAACAGCGAAAGAATGGATTATTTATTTCCATAGCAAGTTAAACAATTTACCTGAACAGCTTCAACAAATTATCGAAAAAAAATATCTGTGTAGAGGCAGCGATGGAAAATACCCATTAGATCAAAAAGTCTATCTAGATTTACATTTGAGCCGGACAGTTTATTATATACGTCGCAAACAGGCCTTATATTGGTTAGGGCTTGCACTAAAGGGTGATGGAGAGAATTTTGAAGCGACTCACTAAGGTATCTTTAAGATTGAAAACATATGCCGTATTTATAAATGATTAAGGAATAGGCAAAATGTATCGTTTGTAAGTTGGAAGGAGAAATTTTTATGAAAAAGGTATCTAAATTTGTCATTACTAGCTTTCTAGGAGCCAGCCTTGCATTAATACCAATAACAGAAAATGTGATGAACGTTTTGGATAGTTCCCAAATTGCACAGGCTGCCACAACTCAAAAGAAATTTAAAGATGTATCAGACAATTCTTATGCTTTTGAAGCTATTAATGAATTAACTAAAAGAGATATCATTAGTGGTTATCATGATGGATCATTTAAGCCGGAAGGAACAGTTACCCGTGGACAATTTGCAGCATTCTTAGCTCGATCTTTAAACTTGCCTAATGCAGATAGCAAATTTAAAGATCTCCCGAAGTCTGCGGCATTATATAAAGATGTTAGCCGTGCTGCCAAAGTAGGGATCATCAAAGGAGACACTAAAGGATACGTGAAGGCTGCTGACAAAGTTTCTCGGGCGGATATTGCTGTTATGATTGATCGGGCAATGCAAGTAAAAGGGAAATACAACGAAACAACTGAACTAAGTTTTAAAGATAATGGCTCTATTCCGGCTTATGCAATGGAGTCAGTTAAAAAAATGACAAAGTATGGCATCATTCAAGGAAAAGGAAATAACACATTCGCACCAACTGAATATGCAGATAGAGCAGTTTCAGCCGTATTTGTACATCGTATGGTAAGTATTATGGAAGGCAAGATGGATACTCCTAATCCAGAAAAGCCTTCTACTGGCGACAAGCCTGATTATCATTCTTGGTCATACGAAAAGATGGTTCAAGAAATTGGGTTACATACATTGTTACTTCGTGATTGGGCGACTGGTGAAATAAAAGAATATAATGTCACAAAATATGTTTATGATATATATCAAGAGCAAACGCCAGACAAAACACAACCTCATCCAAGTGAAAGGCTGAAAACTAGACTTGAAGGTTTATCTTATAATGATTCAGCAATGTATCCGCAAGGTGAAATTATTGCTTACAATGGTAAGGCTCTGAAAGACAGTGCAATTTGGTCAGATGAAAGGGTTGCAGCATACCCAAGTAGACAACAAGTAGGTGAAGTCATGCCTACACACCCAAAACAAAACGGACAATTTTTAATTGATGTATATACTTTCAGACCTGATTTTGTCACTTTCAAGAAAGATAAACTGGAATTGGGGAATTTAGGTGAAACTCCGGTTCCTCATAATGACAATGATTACATTATGAATCTTAAAGGATTATTTGCTCAGGCATCAGGCGTCAAAGTAGTTAATGGTGGTGCAGAGATTTCTTACGGTCAGAATAAAATCACTCTCAAAAATGGCAGTAAGACAATGATTGTTAATGGAAAGCAAACTGAATTGACGGCTCCGGCAACGGTAAAAAATGGTCAATATTATGCTCCAGTGAGGGAAGTAGCGGCAGCATTAGGTTTATCAACTAGAAAAGTTGTGCAAGGGGTCGGTTACTATAAATATGATCGGGCGACTGACAAAATAAACTTCGGTTATAAACTAGAAATTGCAAACTTTGATCTCCCGTTGAAGGCAGGCGTTTGGAAGTGATGATTCAATGAAAAGAAAGATCCCTTTTCTTTTATTAATGATCGCTTTTCTCATAGTTCAACCGATCATAGGACAGGCAGCAATTGGGGTTGTTGAACCAAATATACCAAAAGGAAACTGGGTAAACCCTCAAAAATCCCATGTTTATGAAATAACAAATAGTAACGAAACAAGATTTATTTATACAGAAGATTGGGATGTTGAGGTCGATGGTGCAGTTAAAGGGAAAATGATGTTAATGCGCCCTAAATCCAATAACGCTCTAGGGCTAACCTTTGCTCATCAAAATACGCTAAGACAATGGGCTGAAGCTTTTAATGGAAACCCGGACTTTGTAGCAAGTCGTACACCTTCGGAAGTGCTTACGAATATACACTATCCCGGCTCATATAATCGGTTTTATTCAAGGAAAATTGCCGAAATGAGTGGAGCTAAAGTTCTTGGTATTGAAGGGACGGGGAAATACACAGAGTGGGGACATCAAATAGGTAAAGTATTGATAAAAACAACTCCGTGGCCGAAACCACAGATAACAGGTGCATCTACTGTACAAAAAGGACAATCAGCCACTTACACGATTTCAGGAGAAGAATTTAATCCTTATAGTGAGTCAATTTCATGGAAATTTCTACAAGGTTCAGCAATCACTGATAAGGGAGAAAAAGCCAGTGATACTTTCAATAAAACTGTAAAAGTCACTTTTGACAAATGTGGAGATAATGTATTAAAGCTTTATGCAAAGGATTCAGTCGAAAGGGAAAAATCAACTACAAAAACAGTAAAAGTTGAAGGGTGCGAAAATGATGGAGGAGGAAATACGCCAGTTGATCCCGATCCTAACAAGCCTGAGCCTGTCCCTAAACCGCCTGATACCGGTGAACAAGGCGGTGCTGGATCAGCTAAGGGAAAGGCTTTCTGGGAATTGAGAAGATCCAACACAAATGAAGAGAGCCAAGTGTATATTGAAAGCCGTTTTACTATTAATGGCGATCACTATGCCACTCGTAATGCTTCTCATTCTGTTCAATTTGCTGGACGCACAATTCAACAGGCAGGGGCTATCCAGTCAACAGCACCAGGACGATCCGTGAAAGGATCTAATCTAAATTATACTTTTCAATACGAATACACGAATTGGCCAATTGGATGGGAATGTAGTCAGTCCGGGGTTGATGAAGAGGGAAATTCAACTTGCCTGAGTTGGACGTTTAACAGTAATCCCGATTGGTCAAGAGCACAGACATTTCGTTTATCAGGATCAATACCAATTAATCACAAGCAAGGTGAAACTATAAAGGACAACTCTATAGAGGGCATACTAACTCAAAAATGGATCGTTGGTAAAGAAGACAACTGGAATCCAAATAAAAGTACGAAAGATTACTATGAGCAATGGAAAAAATCAAGTGATTCAAAGGTGAAATCCCAATATAATTTGAAAACACAAACTACATTGCCAATCACGCCCGGATCACTCATATATGATGTGGATCTGCCTTCAGGGGAACATTTAAAATCTGGATTTCAAACATTGAAGAAAGAAAAAAGCAACGGTTTCTTTTTTCCACAAGACATAGATGATAGTTTGAAAAATGATTATAAAAATCGAAGTAAGTATTCCTCATATACTTATGCTTTTCCTTTACAACAAAATGTATTGAAGGATAAAGGAACATCTGGAAACAAACGAATATTTGAGTATGGTTATGTTACTGATCTCTTTTTCATGAGTAAGTACACGGGATTTGCTGTAGGCACACCATATGCACAAAAAGTAAAACAAAACTTTGTGAATGGCACTCCTATCCCTTCTTATAATTCCTTGATGCAAGAGGGGAAACAGAAGTTAAGTGATTCGTTTGAATCATCAACAGGAGAAAAGTTTGTTGATGAAGTATTATACACGAAGTCAGCAAATGAAATGGAGCGTTTACAACGTTATGCAATTCCAGTAAGTCCTACTTCACCATTGAAACCGAAACAAAACTACAAAAATCATATCGTTCTCGAAAATATGGGATTAAGTGACTTGATCTTTGAATACGATCAATCATTTAAGTTTGAACATTATCTTTTTGGATCGGGTACTGATGAAGCTTGGATTATTGAACAGCCGGAATCGAGGATAAAGCTAGATCATCTAAAATCTGATGACATTCATACAATTGTAATCAAAGATAAAGATAAAAAACAAATGTACAACCTCAGTCATAATCGGCCAAAAGAAAAGTTACATAAGTTCCGAGTAACTGATCGAGATATTACTACAAAAATTGAGGCCATTGTTAGCGATCTGTAAAGTAAAAAGCAAGAGACTTATAATTTTGGTCTCTTGCTTTTTTGTGTTATGGAAACATTATTATTGTTTAACTATTATCAAGAAATCCCTATAAAACACAGACGTTTCCATAAAAAAATGTTATTCTGTTCTTTTAAAAACAGATAAAAGTATATTCTTGTTTCAAGAAAAAAGTTTACTTTAAGGGTGGGTGTGTCGTGTCTGAATTGAGAAGTTATTTTAAAGGTGCGTGGGTTTTTATTGTAACCCTAGTGGCTATCACAACGGTTTTTCTTTCGTTAATACTCTATTTATTTACGCAATATAAAAAAATTAGTTGGGATGAGGATGCTTATGCTGCTCTTTCTTTAATTGCTACATCATTAGCATCAATAGGGACTCTGATTCTACTATTCTTCACTCTTCTAACATTTATGGAAACTAGGAAGCAAAGAATAGCCCAAGAGGAACCGGCAATAACACTAAGGATGCATCCAGATTCCAAAACGTCAAACCTTCTTAATTTACACCTTAGAAACTCTGGAGGCAGTCCAGCTTATGATTTAACTGTAAAGTTCGATCCTGATTTACCTTATGGAGATAGCACATTGAATCAACTTCCAATGTTGAAAAGGATGCCTTTGCTTGATAAGGGAGAAGATGTATCTTTCCTTTATGACTCTGCTATAGAGTATTTTGCTACTAATAATCCTAGAAAATCAACTGCACATGTTACTTACTATACTTTGCCAAAGAACTCTCGATTTGCACGAAAAAAAACTAGAAGTTTTGAGGTTGATTTTGAAGAAAGAATGGGTCAAATGAACACGATTAAGAGGGACATGAATGATTTGGTAAAGGAAATCCAAGAACTAAAACATGCAATTTTTATTTCTAAAATTGAAAAACAAAAAAATGAAAGTAGTGCTACGAAAAATGATTGAAGCCATTTTTTCTAAAGGGAAAGAGCCTTTAATTTTAGAGGAATGTATGTTGTTTATAGGCTTGTCATGGTATGAGATTGGCAGAACTTATGTATTTGAAGAACATCAAACGCACAAAGTTGGAAAGTTTAAGAAACCGTGGCGCAATCGTCATATTGTTACCGAACATATGAATTATGGCTATTTTTCCTCTCTACCTCGTAGTGGTGTTTTCACTTATGAGTTATTGGAAAGTGAAAGTGAAAAGGCAGCTATAATTGGTTATTCAAAAGGGAAAAAATACTATGTATATGGTATCTCAACAGATAAGTATCGAGATAGATTTGATGGTAAGGGTTATTCTACTGTTATCAAGTTTAGATTTCTCGAATTAAAAGAAATCAGTAAATAATCTTTTTATAATCAAGAACAAATTCGGGACAATTACCGGACTATTTCGGGACAATATGAGAACTATTTAAGGACAAAAAGTCGAATTTTACATGGTATATTATTAGTATCAAAAGAAAAGGGCTTTCCATACAGGTTCGTGAAAAGCATTGAGAATAATATTAATTCAAAGAAGCTAATTGACTTTATGTCACCAATTAGCTTCTTTTTTTATGCTTTTCAGCGTTCTGAAGAATAGTGGAGAGCGCTTTTTTTATGACATTAAAGGGGTGAGAAAGCAGATGAACAACAAAAAAAAGGTTCTTGTAACTTCTTTAGTTCTTGTAAGTGTAGCTGCATTATTTGCGCTTGATCAAAAACGAAAAGCTGACGCTTGGTAGATCTCACGTTAAAACAAAACAACAGTGAAAGGAGGGAAAACAATGGGTGAACATAAAGGGGCTATTACAATAATCATTGCTGTTTTAGTTGTATTCGGTCTTTTTGTCGCTTTCTCAACAGATGTACTAGATCCACTTTTAGATAAGATCGGTGTTGCCTTTACTAAAATGGTGGATAATGTTTTCGCTGGTTCGGGAATGCCGAAGTAATCATGATACGATTACAAGTTGTTTTAATAATTGAATAAAGAAAGGAAGGGAAATCGTGCAAAACCAAGAGTTTTCACAAAGTCAAGAATCTTCACAATCAAGAGCGTCTAGTAATAGAAGACGCTCTAATTCTAAACCTGCCAAACCTTCTGGATTTACTGAATTTGAAGTTTTAGCAAAAGAAATTTTGTCTGGCCAAAATATTTCTTACTATGAATGGCTTCATAAAAAACATCAAGAGGTTGTGCTGAATTTTAATCTTTCTAATAAAGATGAAATTGCACAACTTGCAAAGGAGTGAATGAAATTTGGATAAACTTGTCTCTACTTTTACAGGCGTAGCCGCTGATGTTAAAACTGTAGCTCCGCCATTAGCCGGGTTAGTCCTTATCATTATTGGATTAATATACATGTTTGCAAAAGATCCTCAACGAAAAGAATCTTGTACAAGTTGGATGATCAATGTTGGGGTGGGTTTCGGACTGGTTTATTTAGGTGCTTCATTAGTCACTTGGCTTGGAACAAAAGTTGGTGCTGGCGGTGGATTTTAATAAATGAAATTGGGGTAATCAAGTTTAACTTATTAGTACTTGATTACCCTTTTTTATTTTTGCGGAAAGGAGAGTAAATAAAAATTTGCGAAATTTGTTCATACGATTTAGTGATGAGGGAGAATATTTACGTGAGATTGATGAGGATAGATTCTATTTTTTATGCGAGGCAGAAGAAATTGTACAAAGAATGAGAAAACGATTAAATCGTGAAAAACGAGTTATAGAACCTAAGTCTTTTGAATGTTGGATTGATGGTCAACAATTAGTAGTTACTCAGGTTTTTTTTCAAAACGAACAGTCTCTTGAAAATCAACTGAAAACGACTATTTTAAATTTTGAGGAATGGGAAGAAGAGATTCGACACAAGTATGCTAATAAATTGCGTGAGTATGCTGAATTAGAGAGACAACTATTTTTAAATAAAGAATTTCAATCATTTGCTGTACGAATTGATCAGACACTTGGAAGGGCTGATGTAAGTCCATTTCCCTTAGTATTAGATGTTCAACAATTAAAACAACTGTTTGATGAAGTATATGTGCATGTCACAACTGGATTTTTTTCAGAGCTAGAAGAAATTATAACTACGGTAAAAACAGCATTTCAAGCTACTGTTGAAGAAATGACAGCACATCAAGATTACCAAAATAATGATTTGAAAAAGGCTGCTTCTATTTGGTTTCAATCAGAAAATAATTTTCAACGGTTTGTTCAATATGCGACTGCTAGCTATCAATCTATTCCTAAAGCAAGGCTGGAAGCATTATATATACGGTTTTTACCTTACCAAAAACTAGAAAAGTACTTGTTTGATAAATATGTAGAGCTTAACGGATTTACAAAAGCTTATGAACTGCATGTTAAGCTGATTCATCAATTTTTAAGAAAGTATGATGAGATTTTGTTTAATGGTTTTGTTTTGAACACAGATGAAATTATTGAATCCCTCGTATTTAGTCCAGTAATATCCTCTTATTGGAAAAAGGTGCGTGATGTGGATGGAGAAGAACAGGAAAGTCATTTATCAAAACATTGAAGATGCTCTAATAGATTTGAATGCTAGTGATAAAGGCCGCTATTTTATGTGTACTTGTCCAGAGTGTGAAGAACGTGAAGCTTTCATTTATAAGAACAATTTAAACTTTATTCAGTGTAATCGGCAAAATGAATGTGGTGCTAGAATGATAATTCACTTTCAAGAAAAAGAAGAAACTTTATCTTCTCATCAGTTAACAAACGCTTATCCCACATTAACCAACAAACAAGCCCACAGCTTAGAAATGATTACTCGCTATTTAAAACATATGCAGTTCCAAGTAGAAAGTAAAAGTTTAGAAGGGGGATATAGAGGGCTTTCCCGAAAAACAACAGAACCTTTTTTAATAGATTTAAGTCATCCTTTACTAGTAAAAAAAATGTTTGAACATGGGAGAGAACTATTTCCAAAGAATTATCAAGAAAATGATTGGATGTGCAAAAGAAATCTAGTCTTTCCAATATACGGTGAAGAAGGCTCGGTAGATCGTATTTTGCTACGGTCAAGTATTGATCCCTCTCTTGAACCTAAAGAAATTCAATTAATTGTCAATCCCTCTAAAGAGACGAGGGATTTTTTTATTGATGTTTCGTCAGAAGCAGAATTAATTGTTATTGGAGAAAGTGTGTTAGATGCAGCCTCATTTAGAGAGATTGATCCGGCTATAGGATTATATGCTCTGACAGGTGCAGCTAAATCAAAAAGTTTAAGTGACTATCTTGTCAAAGAAGCAGAAATGATTAAAGAGAAAAAATTTGTGATTGCTCCAGATGATGACATAGCAGGGTGGAGAGCAGCAAGAGCACTTGTTAATTCATTAGAAGTGATAAGAGCTGATTATCAACTTTTTACTACTCCTTCTAACATAAATGATCCGAATCAATATTTAACACAAGACTATGAGGGATTTAGAGAAAGCTTTCAACAAGTCAAACGATCTTTCAGCCATGAAGATAGAAGTTTCATAGACATAAAAGAGAAATCAGATGTAATTGCTTTTTGTTCCTCTAGGTTAGATGCTATTTCATTTCGGTGTGTTGATTCAGAAATAGGAATTGTATCAGCAGGGAATGAAGAAATCCTGTTAAAAATGAAAGAACTACTCAATAACCCTTTAAAAGAAATAAATCAAAAGAAAATTCTGCTTGCTATGCCGAAAGATCCTAAAGGGATATATGCTACAAAACAACTAGAAGCTCTATTAAAAGATGAGCAAGTTCATTATCAAGTTTTTACTTATCCTTCGGGCATAAAAAACATTAGTGATTTTTTTAATCATAGTGAAAAGAAGTTTAAAGCAGCTTATCAACAAATGCAATTAACAAGTTCAGTCCATAAGCCAAGAGAAAGAGCATAACAAGGAAGGTGGCCAAGTATGTTTGATGTCGACTATTTTAGAAAAAATTTGAAGGAGAGAATTGAAAAAAGAAAAAAGACATTAAAACACTACGAACAGGCTTCCAATCCCCACAATGACAAAATGTGTGAGTTGTTAAAAGAGGGGATTAGCACACTAAATTGGACAATTAAAGAGACTCATAAGGAAAACTATTACAAGAACAAGAAAAAAGAGAGGAGGATAATTTAACATGGCGACACCATTAAAATGGTTGATTGCAGCTTTGCTTTTTATGGCTCTAGTGTTAGGAATCTCTTATGCCTCCTCTGTACAGAACATTACAGTAAGAACCACATCAGAAGCAGAAGTTTTAGCCGATACTGTAGCAGCAGGTGCAATCCGAAATGAGTTAAATGAAAACGGAAAGCTAGATCGTGCTACTGAATATGTCAATAAAGAGGAGTTAGTAGCAAATTTATCAGCGAATCTTACTGCTGTACAAAAAAATCATCCTTATGATATTAAACTAGATTATGTATTTGTGGATGGCAAAGGGAAAGTCACAGAAAGTGACCCGGAGATACGAGGAATTCAATTTCGTGTGCAGTTAGTTGATGACAAAGGAACAGTCAAAGGTACAGCAGAGAGGCATCTTTCATTACATCAACTAGAGTCGTAGGAAAGGAAGTGACATTATGGGTGAAATGAAAGCAGCTATTTTTTCAATGGCTCTATTCATTGGAGTACTATTCCCTGGGCTGCTCATGATAGGTATAGATAGTCTTCATAATCACGGTTTTATGAAAGTTACTACAGAAGTAGCTGAATTGGTTAAAGAGGAAGGCGGAGTAACATCTAACGTAAATCGTGTGGTTGATTCTTTAAAGGATAAGGGATATAAAATCACTTTTAAAGATTCAAACGGGAATATAGTATCTGGAAAACGAACGTTTGGAGATACCATTTATATCGTGTACAACTATACGTATCAAAGTGTTAAAAATAAGCGTGAGTTGAAATCACAAAATGTTGTCCATGTGATGAGAAGATAAATACATTTATAAATGAAAGACGTTAAAAAAAGAAAGGGGTGTGAAAGGGTTGAAAGACAGGTTGTTTTTAGAAAGAATAGCCAACACAAAGATATTAATTGTTATTGTGGCGGCTTTCTTATTTATCAGCTTTTTTCTAGCTAATTTTCTCCTAGCTTTCTTACAAGAGATATTACGGGTTTTAGAACAATTTGCTGAGAACCCTGAAAACGTCTACTTTTCTCTTACGGGGAAAAGTTTTTTTGTGTTTCAAGAAGCATATTTCCCTTTTTATATGGGATTTTACATTATTGCGTTAGTTGGAGTAGTGAAATTTGTTTATAACGTTCGCTTAAACTATCAATCTTTAAATGAGGGACAGCATGGAACGAGTGAGTTTGAAACAGTTAAAGAGTTAAAAAAGCAATACAAAATTATCCCTGCTTCTCAAAAAGAATATGAGGGAGAAGGTGGAGCAATTGTTGCTGGATTGCAGGAGAAGTATCGTCCTTATCGTTTATTGATTGATGAGGGGCCAGTTCACACAATGTTGATTGGTATTTCTCGGTCAGGAAAAGGAGAGACTTGGGTAGTTCCAATGATTGATGTATTGAGTCGTGCTAAAAATAAGCCGAGTCTTGTAATCAACGATCCAAAAGGAGAGCTGGCAGCAGCTAGTTATGAGACATTAACAAAAAGAGGATACGAGGTACATGTATTTAACCTAATTCAGCAACATATGTCTATGGGATTTGATCCACTAAAAATAGTTGTAGATGCGTGGAAGAAAGGGCAAACTAGCTTGGCTCAACAATATGCGAATAGTGTGGCTTTTAGTCTTTATAATGATCCAAACGCTAAAGATCCCTACTGGTCAAATTCAGCTAAATCATTAGTAACAGCAATTATATTGGCATTGACGGAAGATGCCGTTGCTACTGGGAAAGAAGAGAAAGTAAATATGTATTCAGTCGCCAACTTTCTTTCAACTCTTGGAAGTGACAATGATGATCAAGGAAACAATGCATTGGATCTATTCTTTAAGGCAAGGGATGAAAATAATCCAGCTCGAATGATGTATGCAACCAGTAACTTTGCGGCAGGGAATACAAGAGCAAGCATCTTCTCTACAGCAATGGATAAGCTACAAATTTTCACACTAGAACCAAATGCAAAGTTAACTAGCTATAACAGTGTACCACTAAGTGATGTTGGATTCGGTGACAAGCCGATTGCTATCTTCATGGCCACACCTGATTATGATGAGTCTAACCATGTGTTGGCAAGTATCTTTATTAGTCAACTTTATCGTGTCAATGCTGAAAAAGCTACCATGAGTCCAAATGGAAAGATGCAAAGACATGTGCATTTCATATTAGATGAATTCGGTAATATGCCGACAATTGATGGTATGGCTGGAATGGTGACAGTAGGAGCCGGACGAGGATTCCGATTCCACTTAATTGTTCAAGCATATTCGCAAGTGAAATCAATGTATGGAGAGGAAGCTGACACGATCATTGGTAACTGTTCAAACCAAATTTATATATTGACTAAGGATGAAAAAACAGCTGAACAATTTTCAGCGTTAATAGGAAAGAAGACAATTACGGATATTGGCCGAAGTGGAAAACTCTTATCTACAGATAAATCACATAGTGAATCTGTAAAAGAGCGTGCATTATTGATGCCGGATGAATTAATGCGTTTAAAAGAAGGAGAGTCTGTAGTTGTTCGAGCAAATAAACGACAGGATAATAAAAAACGAAAAATAGAGCCTAAGCCGATATTTAATCGGGGTGTTACAGCTCAAAAATTCAGATGGGAATATTTATCGGGTGACTTTGATACAAGTCGATCAATCATGGAGTTACCTATTATGTCCTCTACTTATCATGATATGGATTTGAAAGAAATGGTCTTTACTACAAAAACAGAAAACGATCAGTTTATATCAATGGGTAGCCTCATGGGAAGAGAATCCTTGTTAACACTTAGCAGGGACATCCGAAAATTATTGGCCATGTCAGGTGAGGAACTATCATCTGATATAAACTTTGAACAATGGTCGCCTTTACATTTGTTTAGTTATCTGACTTACCAAACAGATATTCAGCCGAGTATGTTTGCGAGAGTGATAGAAAAATGTTTAGCAACTTACATACCTGTATCTGTTTTAAATAGATGGATCAAGCAAATGAAGCAGGTTAGAGACAAACAAAGTCTAGAAAGAGTCAATGAACTTACTAGCCAAGAACTGTATAAAGAAAATTATGAGGAAGAACAAGTTGAAGATGAAGATGAACAAAGTGAGGTTGACATAAAAGAACAATTAAAAAATGAAATAAAAGGAATGGTGTAAATTGATCACAGAGCTGATAAAGGAAAACCATTTGAATATGTATTTGTCCTATTTCCGAATGGATAAAAAGAGATTTTCACGTGTTCGGTATGTGTATGGGGGAATTCTCTTTCTTATTTTCGCTTTGGGAATCTTACTTATCAAAGAGTACCTTTGGTTTATCACATTACCAGTTGCTTTTTATCTCGGTTATAAGATTCCTTTTTTAAATTTAATCTTTAGTAAAAGAAAAAATGATTTACTAAACTCTTATTTGTTTCCTCAATTTTTACAAAGCTTTCTAGCGTTGCTTTCGTCGTCTGGAAACGTGTACCAAACATTAGTGGAAACTATTAAATATACCAGCGATCCGCTTCAGACGGAGCTAAAGAGACTTGTAGAGAACATCGAACAAGGGAATCGTCGTGATGATTATTTAGCTTTTGCAAACTACATTGGAACAAGTGAAGCCTATATGATCATGGATATGATTTATCAATTTAGTGAGTATGGAGTAAAGAAAGAAGCCTTAAAAGAGTTAGAGAACTATATTTACATTTTACATGAAAATAAAACGGACGAATTAATTCAAAGAAAAATGATTGAAATGGACAAGTATAGTTACATGCCAATTTTTATTTCTCTAATTGTATCATTTGGTTTTGCTGCTGTTATTTTCTTTCATTACTTTAAAGACATCACGAATGCAATTAGTGGATTGTAATTTTATAAAGAAAGGGGGGAGTTGACTTGAATGAATTAAGAATGAGCTACACGATTCTAAAAGAAATTGCGGTATTGAATGTAGGTTCAAATGGTTGGACTAAAGAAGTGAACTTAATCAGTTGGAATGGTGCTGAAGCAAAGTACGATATAAGATGGTGGCCACCTAATAAAAAAGCAATCGGAAAAGGAATGACATTAACTCCTAAAGAGATGCATGAGCTAGGCAACGTTTTACACACATTACCACAAAACTTGCATGAAGAATATAGAAAGGAGAGTCTTTCACATGGAAGCTAAACAAATAGAGGAGAAGAGAATACAAGAAATTTTGGAAAATAGTTTTATTGGTGAATATATAAAGGATGAAGGTATTACGGATATTAAATTTAACGGTACATCTTTACGTCTACAACATAATGAAAAGGGACGATACCCTGCTCCAAAGCAACCTAGCTATGAGGAAGTAAAGCGTCTGATTAAACAGATTGCCGATATTCAAAAGGAAGAATTCACTAATGCCAAGCCAGAGTTAAATACGGAAATTGGTTTCCTAAGAGTGAATGCTGTTCATGAATGTATTAGTGAAGATGGGATGACTTTTGCTATCCGTGTCTCACGTCCAAGATTAGCGGTTTCTTCGATTTCCGATCTTACATCGGGTGTGCATACAGATGTTGAGAATTTACTAAAAGTATTAATGTTAGCAGAAAGTAATATTTTGATCAGTGGTAGAACAGGGACAGGTAAAACGGAATTACAAAAATTGCTTGTTAGCTTCATTGATGAAGACTCTAATATTATCCTGGTGGAAGATACAAGAGATAGTCACATTAAAACACTTTATCCTTTAAAAGATATTAGTAGCTGGAAAACGATCTCTGATAAATTTACAATGGCCGATTCTGTGCGAGCCGCATTACGAAATAACCCAGACTGGATCATTATTGCAGAAACTAGGGGTGCTGTATCTGCTGATGTTTTAGACAGCGCAAAGACAGATCACGCAATCATTACGACCATTCATGCAAAAGGTGCGATGAACATTCCTTCTCGATTAATCCCTATGATACGTCAATCTCCTGCGTATGCTATCATAGATGATCAATTAATTGGAAATGAAATCATCGAGTTTTTACGTTTCGGGATTCACTTACAATCAAAAGTAATAAATGGGAAAACAGTTAGACGTATTAAAGAGATTGTAGAATACACTGATTTTACTGAGAAAGGGGCTGTTGGAACTTACTTGTATCGGGAACTAATTAAGTATGATCCGAGTTTAAAAGAATACCGATTTGAACAAGAGTTTAATCCTTTGTCACAAAAAGTATTAGATAGTATAGAGGACAAAGAGTTATATCATCTGTTGCCAGATGTGTTCAAACAAGAAAGGAATGAAATACATGCCATTTAAACAAATATGGAAAGAGATAAGAGTTCTGTTCAGTGGATGGGAACTCTTATTTCATTTGATTTTCTTATTTCTTTTAAACTATGCGTTCTTTTATTTTATCTCAGAGTCCTACATAGTGAGTCTTTGTGTAGGGGGGATAGGATCATTATTTTTCTTTTTTAACTTTACTTATCGACATAGGAAACTGGATAAGCATCAACTTCATCTTAAAGAGCTATTAAAGTATGTTACGAATATGATCTTTTTTATGCAGGCAGGGGAAAATGTTTTGCATTCTTTAAAAGCAACAAGAGAAACCGTTACTGCGGATATTCAGAGGGACATTGACAAAACTATTGAGGACATTGAAAACAATGCAGCATTAAATACAACACACTTCGAGAAATATGAGTTTCCTTCGTTGGATCAATTTCACCAAAATTTAAAAATTAAATATGATCGAGGAGGAGAGGCTAACGACCTATTCAAACAGGTACAGCATAATATGATGTTTGAATTAACTAAACGGGATGAACTCTATAAAAAGAAAAAAATATTTTCTTTTAATGTTTATATTCTTTTAGGAATGGTTGCCTTTATTGCTGTTATGTTACGCACAGTTGTTTCTGAGTTATGGGAAATATTTCTCTCCGTTTCAATTGCAGGAGTAGTTGTGCTGCTATTGATGTACGGTGCGATACTATTAAACCTTTATCTTTTGCAAAAGAAAAAGGTAGATATATCGGTTCGTTTATAACTTGTGTAAAAGAGTGAAAGTGTAAAAGTATACAAGTGTAAAAGTGAAAGGAAAAGATGATATGAACAGCAGAATAAAGTTTCTTAAATGCCTCTTCAAGAATGGTTTGTCTTCTCTATTAGCTGTCTTTTTACTACTAGGAGTGTTGTCCGGGTGTGAGAGTTCATCACAAAAAGGAATGAATGAACTGACTATTTCTCAACTAAAAAAAAAGTTTGAGAATCATGAAACATTTATTTTGTTTTCTTTCACTGCTAATAATAATGACATAGAAAAAACAAAACTAATTGATGCATTTCATGACTCTTTTCGTCGGGCTGGCTTAACTGCTTATTACATTAATGTCGGAGAGATGGGTAATAAAGAAGCACAAAAATTATCTCAAACATATATTCATCCAAAATCAGAGAATATGTGGAACCCTTTCTTTAGTTTATCCCTTGTAGAAAACGGTGGAGTTAACACATTAATGACTAAAGAAATGACCTCTAAAGAGGCAAAGGATTTATTCAAGAAAGAAGCAAAAGACAATGTAAATCATTTAGAGGAAATTTCGAGTATAGATCGGGACGTTAAAAAGATACTGGAATATATACAAGTTTCTCAAATAAGTTTGACTGACCAAAAAGGATCTACCAATTAGGTAGACCCTTTTTGGTTAGGTGAAAGGAGTGATCATGTGAGCGATGATCAATTGATTGATTTATATAAAAAGTTAGATCATATCTTGCATATTAGTGACGGATGGTTGTGGCAAGACGCTCTTCGGAATGTCGGTGGAGGTCTTGTATTTTTATTATCATGGTTAAATACATTTATTGAGAATATTGTAGATAAAGTCATTACATTAAATAACTTCTATGCATCAGAGCCGGTTCAAAACTTTATGAACACTGCTCGCCCTATTATATGGGGGTTGTTTTTGCTTGCCCTTATTGTATTAGGGTTTCAATTTATGTTAAATAAGATCGACAAGCGCAATGAAATATTCTTAAATGTTATTTTGGCTGCTTCGATGGTTGTGTTGATACCTGATTTAATGACTAATATGGGGAAGTTAACCAATGCAAGCATTAATCAAATAAATCCAAAGGAAGAAAGCCTTTCAGCAGGAATAGTTAAAAGCAATGTAGCAGATGTACTTTATTATGCTCAAAATGACTTTAGGTTTTCCAAAAGTAATTCAGGTGAAGGAGGATTGCCGCCTCGTCCTGCTGACAGAAGCAATCCTGAAGTTGGAACAACAGATTTCACTTATGCGAATCGTTTATCTGAGAAGTCTTTACCTTATATCTCGTTTAGTGAGAAATTGGACTTAAAAGAGGATGACGGTTGGATTAACAAGGAAGATTGGGTAAAAGATCTGGATGATGATACTAAGAAAGTTCTACAGAAGAAGCTTGCAGCTACAGGGAATGGAGATCAATTTGTTGTAAGAGATCTGCGTGACAATCAAGTAATAGGAACTAATTTAGGTCAGGAAAGTTATTATCGCTATCATGTGAACTGGGGCGTATTAACCTTTTCATTGGCTGTAACAGCTTTTGCCATGCTAATCACTGTGGTTAAAATAGGAAGATCTATTTTTGATCTTGCCTTTCATCAAATTTATGGAATGTTCGTAGCTGTGACCGATTTAACAGGAGGACAGCGAACCAAAAAAGTCTTGGTTGAAATTATGAACACGTTCGCAATTATTTTTATTATGATGATGCTCTTAAAAATCTTCATAATGTTTGCAACGTGGTCAAATGGTTTGAAAGCTGACATTGGAGGAATCGGGGTATTATTGCTACTTATTGCTGGTACGTGGGCTTTAATTGATGCACCTGATATTGTACAACGGATGCTAGGAATTGATGCAGGACTACGCAACGGCTCACAGGCTTTGATGGGAGCTTATGCAGGGGCTAAAACAGCAAGTGCAGGAATTGATGCAGCGAAAAAAGGAATCAATGGACTTGGTAAGGCAGGAGTGGGTCTAGCTAGTGCGGCAAACTTTGCAAGAAGGTCTGTTTCAGGAATGATGAGTAAAACGCCACAAGAACAAGCAAAGAGTGGCATACCCAAAATGCCAATTAAACAGATTCCTAATAATGCGGAAGGAAATGAGGATAATAAAGATTTGTTATCTAATAACTATGACAACCAAAATGTAAAGGGAGCAGTTGGAGAAATGGATAAAGAGAAAGATAACGATATGCCTATTCCTCAGTCTAATGAGAATGATAATGGTAGAGATGGTGTAGTTCCGTTAGGAAGAGAACTATCAGCAGCTAGTTCAATTCCTGACTCTGATCAAAGCAAAAATCTCAGCACAAATAATTTATCAGAAGGAAATAGTTTGTCAGAAGGAAATGAAAAACCTGGTATATCGACGATACCAACTGAAAAAAGCTCTTCATTGGAATCTAAGAAAGAATCCAAGTCAATTCCTTCAGGGCAAGAATCTAAACCAATTCCTTCAGAAAGTTCAGAAACAAAGCCGGGTTCGGCTGTGCCTAAACCTGCGGCTGTCTCACCAACTAATTCAAGTGAATCAAGTAAAGTTCCTAGCCAAGTGAGAGAAACAGGTACTTCGCCAATGCCAAATACAACGAGTCAACCAAGCTCAAAAATAAATTCAAATGTTCAACCAATTAATCATAATGGAAATAGTAGAGAATCAGCATTAGCAGTTAAAAATGATAATCCTGCTGCGCCAATGCCGGATACAAACCATGCTACAGGCGAGTCTACTTCTTCGGTATCGAGTGTTCCGTCTGGAAGAATGGATAAAGCCGTAAACGATGCTACTATTCCTGCAAGTGGTCAATATACAAGTAGTCAACCTGCAAATGGACAAGGACAGGTTAGCAATTATGGACACAAGCAAGCGTCACACTCTAATACACTTATCGGAGGAAATCGAGCTGTTCAACAAGCCAAAGAAACAATTGTAAGAGCAGGAAATAGTGGGTTTTCTTTAGGGCAGAATATTAGAAAAGCAACTACAAGTTTAGGGCAGATCTCGAATATTAAAAATCAAGTCTCAGCAAAAAACCGCTCTTCAGAAATAAGGCCAGCCAAGCAAAGAAATGAGAGAAAGGGGATTAACGAATGAAATATAACATTCCAAAGGAAATACGATCTAAGCCTAAACTTTTTGGCTTAGAAATGAAGGAGCTATTCATTTTCGTGATTAGCTCTCTTTTTATTTTTACCGTATTAAAGGATCTTGTTCACAGCGTCTTTACAATTCCATATTTTCTTGTGACAGGCTTGTTGCTATTTTGGGCATTTATGCCGTCAAGCAATAATCCGGGAGTGAAAAACTATATGTCTGTTTACTTGTTTTTTAAACACAATCGCCATTTTTACTATTCTATTGATACTAACAAAATTCTAAATGAGATGTTATACGGAGACAAAGCTAAGGAAGGAGGAGAGAGTCAGAATGGCCAAGCAAGAAATTAATACATTGAAACCAATTGTTGTTCCGACATATTCAGAGACGAATAAAAGAAAAGAAAATGCTTTTTTGGAGAAATTCAGAAAAAAGAGATTGAAAAGTAAAGGGAATGCAAAAACAAAAGTCGCCAAAAAGAAAGTGGATAAGGTACTAAGGCAAACACCAGCTATTTTGCCGTTTATTAAAGGAAATGAAGATTATCTTACTTTGAAAAATGGGGTAATGGATATTTTTCAAGTTAACACAAAAGACTTGTATTCTATGAGTGATGAAGATTTGCAATATATGCTATTATCTCAAACTCGGTTTATGCGTAGTTATTCTTATGATTACAAAGAAGTGGTGTTAAACTTTCCTGCAAACACTCAAAAACAAAAATTGTATTGGATGAAAAAAAAGGAGAAGACAAGCGATCCACTTCGTTTAAAATTTATTGACCGTAAACTGTTTGAACTAGATTACTTAGAAAGAGAGCGTACTAATCGGGAATTTTTCCTTTTTATTTATGCTGATACTCCTGAACAGTTAGAGGAAAGAAAAAAACAAGTTATTCGTAGTATGCAGCACTCGTTTCCTTTAGAGAAATTAACTTTAGATAAAAAAATTGATGTTTTATTTCTGTTAAATAATCAAAACTCGAAAATTTGAGGTGAATTGCATGAAGACGTTGCTTAATAAATTTACACATAAAGCAAAGCCAAAAAGTAATGAACAAGTTGAAAATAAAAAGAAAAATGAAAAATATGATCCCTCCTTTCTAGCTGCTATTCAGCCAGTAGGAGGTGTTTCATTTAAGGATAAGTACATACAGAAAGGTGATGGATATGAAGCATGTATTCATATTTGGGACTATCCTTCGGCTGTCGATGAATTATGGTTAGAAAAGTTATCATCCATGCGTGATGTAATTCTTGTTAAAGATGTATCAACTATGCAAAAGGATCAAACAATCTCTTCTATTAATAAAAGTATGTTGGAGCAAAATACACGTTATATGAGTTCTAAACATCAATCTGAACGAATGGATGCCTCTCATAGTTATAGTGAGTTAGAAGAGTTATATAAAAGTATTAGCCAAATGGGAGAGGTAGTTAAGCTCATGCACATTCGTTTATTTGTGCATGAAAAAACGATCATGCAGCTAGAGCAAAAGATTCAAAGTATTATTACGGATTTAACCTCTTATGGATTTAAGGGACAGATCTTTTTAAATGAATCTCGATGGGAATGGCAATCGTTATTTCTTCCATATAAAGAACAACAAAATTTGCCTAACAGCCGAGAAGGAAAAGGGCTGCCAGCTCTTTCTTTAGCTGCTGGATTGCCGTTCCATTTTGCAGAGTTAAACGATGAAAAAGGTAGCTATGTAGGTCTATCGTTTACAGGCGGGAATGTTATCTTTGACATGTTTCACAAGGATAAGAAAAGAAGATTCTATAATGGTGTAGTCGTAGGTACAATGGGTGCTGGAAAATCGACTCTATTGAAAAAATTAACAACAGACAACACTTGTCGTGGCAATTTTATCAGAGGTTTTGATGTTACAGGAGAATTTAGTACACTTGTGGATGCATTACAAGGAAAAAGCATTAGTTTAGACGGAACTCAGGGAATTATCAACCCATTACAAATTTATAAAGTAGAAGATGGAGGAGATACGGCTAAAAATGAAGAGCTGAGTTTTATGCAGCATCTTTCTAAAGTAGCTACATTTTATGAATTTATTGCTAACGATCCCTCTGCGGAAGAGCTAGAAGAATTCAAGAAGCTCTTGCGCAATTTTTATGATTCTCTTGGGTTTTCAGAAAAAATTGGTACAACAGGTGTAACAAATTTGCCAAATGAGGAGTATCCGATACTTAGTGATTTACTGAAGTTTAATCGTGAAGAATTGTATGAAAATCCCGATCAACGGATTATTCGACCTGAACTTTCAACTGCACGCGCCAATCGTTTAGAAAAGATTGAATTGGTTCTTGATAATTTGGTTCATAGTTATGCCTATCTGTTTAATGGTCACACTACTTTGCCTGAATTTACAAACGAGCAAGTTATCTTTTTTTCTATAAGAAATTTGACTCGCTTAGAGAAACACATTTTTAATGCTCAGATGTATAATGCTTTAACATTGATTTGGGATAATCTAATTCAAATTGGTGCTCCTCAAATGAAAGCAATGTATCAAGAAGGATTTGATATAGATGATGCGGCACGCTTCTTAGTTATCATTGATGAAGCTCATCGTATGGTTAATTCTGAAAATATGTTAGCTGTTAACTTCCTTACAGGCTTTGCTAGGGAAGCACGTAAATACTTTGGTGGTTTACTGTTAGCTAGTCAATCAATACGAGATTTTGTACCTGATCATTCTGATTCAGAAGTAGTTACTAAAATTAGAACATTGTTTGAATTGACTCAATACAAATTTATTATGCAACAAGATTCAAATACTTTTGATGCATTAAGGACTATCTTTGAAGGGCAAATGAGTGAGAGTGAGTTAACACAAATTCCTCAATTCCAACAAGGAGATTGTTTATTATCAATTAATGGTGTCGGAAACTTGATGTTTAGTGTAGAGGCATCATCCGAAGAATTAGCCTTGTTTACAGGGGGAATGTAACATGGATAAAGCGACAAAGACAAAGTTTTTTATGCTTGTGGCCATTGGTTTAGTCATTGTTAGTGTCGCCGCATTTAACATATTTAATAAGGAAGAAGGTAAAGAAGACTCTGATTTTGAAGATGGTTTTGGCCAAGTAAATTATGAAGAAGAAACCAATAAGAATGAGCTTGATGTTTCTGATCCGATTAAAACAGAAACGGATTTTTCACAGGATGATCAGAACTATGACAAAGAATATACAGATCAATTTGGAGCTGATTCGTTGAAGTTAGCAAAAGAAACAGCCCGTAAGGCAACTACTATGTGGTTGCAAGATGAAGATGATCTGTCTGCATGGGAAGGAATTTCAGATCCTTCTTTTTTTATGTCTATTAAAGAAGAATTAGCAACTGGATCAGATGGAATTACACGAAACATTAAAGAATTAGAGTTATTTTCTGTTGCTTCTGATGAAAGTGATGAAGTGAAAATTGAAGTAATTGCTACATGGGATATAATGAACGGTCAGACAGTTGTCAAAGAACAAACACAAGCCATTTATGTCACACTCATTCAATCTCCAGAAGAGAATAAGTGGATTGTGAAAGGTATTGTTTAACCATGAAGAAATTGCAACAAGCAGTTATAAAAGCACTTCAAAAGAAATTAGTTTTATGGATCATTGGATTATTTGGAACATCGGGAATTGCAATTACTGTAGTGTTTGCCATACTTGTACTAGCCATTCTAGGGGCTGTTGTAGGATCATCCAATAACAGCAGTTCTCCAGATGGCTTCTCGTCTTCTTGCTCTATAACAGGAGAGATTGATTTGGCTAAATTTCAAAGCACTCTTGCAGGTGCAGGAAAACTAAAAGGTACAGAAAACACCATTATTAAAATAGCAAAAGAACAAGGGATTGATCCAGTACTTTTTGCTGCCATTGCTCTTCATGAAACAGGATTTGGAACGTCGAATGCAATAAAAAACAAAAATAATCCCGGGGGCTTAATGGACCCCAAGACAGGGAGTAAACGCTTATATGTATTCGCAACATTAGAAGAGGGATTAGCAGCTATGGGAAGAACTTTGCATAACCGTATTATCAAAGATGGATTGAATACGATTGAAAAGCTCGGATCAGTCTATGCTCCACTCGGTGCAGCTAATGATCCGAATAATTTAAACAGTCATTGGGTTCCACGTGTTACTGAATATGCTGCGCAACTTGGCGGCTTGACAATGAATTGTGAGGTAACAGAAGGACTAGAGGGATTGCCGCTTGATCCTAATGTTGGTGGTGCAACTTTTAAAGCAATGAAAGCAGAATTTGAAAAATATAATGGATGGAAGTATACATGGGGCGGTGCAAGTCCGAAAACTTCTTTTGATTGTAGTGGACTAACTCAATACATTTATAAAGCTATCTTAGGTGTTAATATCCCTCGAACGGCAGCAGCGCAATACTCAGCAGCAAAAAAAATTCCTGCTTCTGAAGCGAAACCAGGCGACTTAGTTTTTTATAAAAATACGTACAAGCAAGGAATATCTCATGTCGGAATTTATGTAGGTAATGGGATGATGTTTAACGCTCAATCAAAGAAAAAAGGAATCCGTTATAACCCGGTTAAAGATAATTATTTTAATGACTCTCGATTTGCCGGTTTTGGTCGTTTTGCAAGTATTGACTAGGTGGTGTGTTAATCCACCTAGTTTTTTTGTTGAGAAAGGAGTGTAGAAGAATGAAATTAAAATTAAATCGAAAGATTGAAAACAAGTTTTATATTGGTTTATTTATTGTATCTGGCTTATTACTTATCACTTTCTTTTCGTCAAAAGTGTGGATGTATGATGATAGCCCTATCATGCAAACCCCTTTTTATACGGAGATTAATGGACTAGATCAAACAAATTTGGTTTTGCAAAAGTGGGAGTATAATCCGAAACAACATCTGATGGAAGTGGTATTAAAAACGAAACATGTAGGCACAGATCATATTAAACCAACGTTCTCTTTTGCAGCTAAAGAGAGAGATAGTAAATTAAAAATCCCTGTTAAAGTGATGTATCAGGATGATGAAAATGTTGTGTTGCAAATAAGAAAAGTGCCTGAAGAGTTTCGCTATATTGGATTGTTCGTGCGTGAAACTAGAGATCCAAAAATTATAGAGAATGAAATGAAAAAGGATTTGGCGACAGATACGGGTACAGTTAATCCAGAGGAAGAGACAAGAAAATTTGTTCAGCCGAAACCAACGGAAACAGTGGTTGTTGGTGATTATCGGAAAATTAAATTGAATAAGCATCTGAAAACTAACTCTAATCTTGCCTATCAAAAAGAACAAATAATGTTGGAAATTAAACAAGTGAAGAAAGAAATTTTAGCTTTACAAAATGACAATATCCCTCTTCAAGATCAGCTGATTTCGTCCATTCAAGGTGAAATTAAAACAATAAATAATGAAATAAAATACAAAACAGAAGAGGAAAAACAAGATGCATATGCTCAAATTGTATCCCTGCAAGAAGCGATTAAAGAAGCAGAAAAAAGTAAAAGTGAATATGAAAATCAAGTGCAACGATTGAAAGAAAAGCAAGTAAAGTTGTATGAAAAATTAAAAGATGTTGAGTTGAAGACGGTTAAAAAAAGTGTTGAAGATAAAACAAAAGGTACAATGAAAACAGCATTCAATAAAACCGAAGAATGAGTTTTTAAAGGGAGATATGAGATGAAATAGGTCATGTTTTTTTTGGATTTTTGTATGGCTTTTGTATGGCTTTCCTGTTTTTTGTGACCCCATTGAAAAGTTAGGCTCTGCCTAACCCCACACGTTAAGTGGGGGCATTTTTCCCTTATGCTCT
>NZ_JBIQDP010000031.1:0-49705 GCF_045370945.1 Pseudobacillus sp. 179-B 2D1 NHS | reverse complement strand
TGTTTGACTTGCTCATAATTTAAAAATAAGAATTAACTTACTGGCATGTATTTTGTTCAGTTTTCAAAGATCAATTTCGCTTCAGTCGTTTTTGGCGACCTCTTAAATATATCATTTATCAACCTTGCTGTCAACAACTTTTTTAAAATATTTTTAAATCAACAAGTGACCGTTGTTAACAACGAATATAAATATACCATCTCCTTTTCTCCCATGCAAGTATTTTTTTAAAATAGTTTATTTTAATCCCCTAAGCTCTACATATAATAATAAAGGGCCGCTTTGAGCGGCCCTTTATTATTATTCCTTGTGTCTCATCAATGGGAAAAGTAACACATCCCGAATTGAAGGGGAATTCGTTAATAGCATCACAAGACGGTCAATCCCAATACCTAATCCTCCTGTTGGCGGCATTCCATATTCCAACGCCTCAACAAAGTCATCATCCATTTCATGCGCTTCGTCATTTCCTTGCTCACGCTCTTTCAGCTGTGCCTCAAAGCGTTCACGTTGATCAATTGGATCATTTAACTCTGTAAATGCATTCGCGTGTTCACGACCAACGATAAATAATTCAAAACGATCTGTAAAGCGTGGATCTTCATCGTTTTTCTTAGCAAGTGGAGAGATTTCAACCGGGTGACCATAGATGAAAGTAGGTTGAATCAATTTTTCCTCTACTTTTTGCTCAAAGAACTCATTAACAATATGCCCATATTGCATTGTTTCTTTATATTCAATCCCATGTTCTTTAGCCAGCGCACGGGCTTGTTCGTCCGTCATTTCTTGCCAGAAATCGACACCTGTATATTCTTTAACGGCATCAACCATGTGTAAACGACGCCATTGTGGTTCTAAATTCACTTCATATTCCCCATACGCGATTGTTGTGGTGCCATGCACTTCACGAGCAATATGAGCAATTAAGTTTTCTGTTAAGCGCATGATATCTTCATAGTCTGCATAGGCTTCATACAATTCAATCATCGTAAATTCCGGATTGTGGCGAGTAGAAACTCCTTCATTACGGAATACGCGACCGATTTCATATACTTTTTCCATGCCTCCTACAATCAGGCGTTTTAAATGAAGTTCGATAGCAATACGCATATACAATTCCATATCAAGCGCATTGTGATGTGTAATAAATGGACGAGCAGAAGCTCCTCCCGCAATTGAATGCATCATCGGCGTCTCTACCTCTAAATAGCCATGGTCATCCAAATAGCGTCTCATCGACTGAATAATACGGCTGCGTGTAATAAACGTCTGTTGACTATCCGGACTCGTAATCAAATCCAAATAACGCTGACGGTAACGCTGTTCAATGTCTTTCAACCCATGAAACTTATCAGGAAGCGGACGCAAAGCTTTCGTTAAGAACTCATAATGATTAACTTTAATTGAAAGCTCTCCCACTTTTGTTTTAAAGATTGTACCAGTAATGCCAACAATGTCACCTAGATCTGTCATATTAAATAATTCGTAAGCTTCGTCCCCGACTGCGTCTTTGCGCACGTAAATTTGAATCTGTCCTGTTAAATCTTGCACATGGGCAAATCCAGCTTTTCCTTTTCCACGCTTTGTCATAATACGTCCAGCAATTTTTACTTCTATTTCTTTTTCTTCTAATTCTTCCTTGGAAAGCTCCTCATATGCAGCCAAAATGCCTTGAGCTGTATGTGTGCGTTCGAAGCGTTTGCCAAAAGGATCGAGCCCTTTATCTCTTAACGCCTGCATTTTTTCTCTTCTGACCAGCAGCTGATCGTTTAATTCCTCACTCATTCCATTCACTCCTATTCCTATGGTCACCCTTACAAGTTATCCGGCTTGGACAGCCGCTTCTTTTTCTTCTACCTCTTGAACGAAAGTAGACAGCAAGCTAACTAATTGCTCTCTCGTCTCACAGTAGTTAATTTCTTTACGTACGCCAGCATTGCCACGGATACCCTTTAAATACCAAGCAGCATGCTTTCGCATTTCACGTACAGCAATGTTCTCGTTTTTCAAAGCAATAAGACGGTCAAGGTGCAATAAACAAACATCGATTTTTTCACGCGCTGTAGGTTCTTCAATTAATTCGCCTGTTTCTAAATATTTTACCGTGCGATAAATCATCCATGGATTTCCTAGGGCAGCACGACCAATCATCACTCCATCAACACCTGTTTCTTCAAGCATCCGCTTAGCATCCTGTGGAGTTTGGACATCTCCATTTCCAATGATCGGGATGTTGACTGACTGTTTTACTTCTTTAATGATATCCCAGTTCGCTGTCCCTTCATACATTTGTACACGAGTCCGGCCGTGAAGGGCTATCGCCTGTCCACCTGCTCTCTCTACAGCTCGGGCATTTTCCACCGCATAAATATGCTCTTCATCCCAACCCATACGCATTTTTACTGTGACCGGCTTATCAACAGCATCCACTACAGCCGATACCATTTCATAAATCTTGTTCGGATCAAGCAGCCATTTAGCTCCCGCGTCACACTTTGTAATTTTAGGAACTGGACAACCCATATTAATATCAATAATATCGGCATTTGTATGTTTGTCGACAAAGCTTGCAGCTTGTACGAGCGATTCTTTTTTACCTCCAAAAATTTGCAGGCTAAGCGGTTTTTCTCTCTCATCAATATAGAGCATATTCATTGTTTTTTCATTCTGAAAAACAATTCCTTTGTCGCTGACCATTTCAGCACATACAAGACCGGCACCAAATTCTTTTACTGTCAGACGAAAAGCAGAATTACAAATTCCTGCCATCGGAGCAAGTACCACCGGGTTTTTCATCTCGATGTTTCCGATCTTTAACATATTCATCACCTTTCTACTTCTTTTCCGGCGGACAAAGTTCATCAATTGATATATGCAAAGCTTTCGATATTTCCCTTAACAGCTCATCAGTTAGCGGGCGGCTGCCTCTTTCCACTTCACCAAGCACAGAAACAGATATGCCGAGCTGATGGGCAAGGCGTTCTTGAGTAAATCCCTTCAACTTTCTGAAAGCCCGAATCCTTCTTCCCCACTGTTCGGTTTCCATAGGCGCACCCCTTCCCTTTCCTGCATACTTGAAAGTACTTTTTCAAGAGGCCTATCACTCCCTGGAAAACAAATGATTGGATCTATCTCTATTAAAGGAACGAGAACAAAAGCGCGTTCATGCATTCTTGGGTGCGGAACGATAAGTTTCTCTGATTCAATATTGTCTTGATTATACAATAAAATGTCAAGGTCTATTATTCGCGGCCCCCATCTGAATTCCCTAACCCTTCCAAGTTTTTGTTCAACAGATAAACATAATTCCAGCAGCTCTTCCGCAGACAGAGAGGTGCTTATTTGAATAACCATATTTAAAAAAGCAGGCTGATCCGTATAACCAACCGGTTCTGTTTCATAAATAGAAGAGAGTTTCTCTATAGTAATAACATCCTGTGAATGTAGCAGATGAATTGCCATTTGCAGATTGGCCAACCTGTCCCCTATATTTGTTCCTAATGATAAGAAAGCTCTATTATTCATTTTCTATTCTTCTCCTCATTATTTCAACAGCTACATGATTGTAATGACCTGGAATAGGTGGATCAGGCTTAATAACCTTTATCGTGCAAGCAGTCACTTTAGGGAAACTTTCTAAAAGAGCCAGGGAGATATGCTCAGCAACTGCTTCTACCAATTTAAAAGTACGGTTCTCTACAATCTCTTTGCAGACTTGATAAACTTCCCCGTAATTTACAGAATCCTCAAGGTTATCCGACTGTCCTGCCTTTCGCAAGGAAACCTCAAGTACAGCGTCGACTCGAAAGCGTTGGCCAAGTTTGTTCTCTTCTGGGAACACACCATGATAACCATAAAACTCCATACCGGTTACGTAAATTTTATCCATTTCCTCCTCCCTTTCCAACTAAAGCGTCCATCATTTTCGCCATTCGGCTGATCGGCTTTACATCATGAATACGAAGAATATGGCAGCCACTTTCAATACCGTAACAGCAAATAGCCCCTGTTCCTTCCATTCTTTCTCCTACTGGCAGATCGAGTACATGCCCGACAATTCTTTTTCGCGAAGCACCAAGCAACACCGGGAATCCAAGAGCAGCTACTTTGTCCATGTTTCTCAGCATAAGTAGATGCTGTTCCATATCCTTGGCGAATCCAATCCCAGGATCAAGAATAATCTTTTCTTCGGGAACGCCCGCTTTCATGGCAATCTCAATACTTTCATACAAATCAAGCAATACATCTCGGATAAAGGAACCATAATCCATGTTGTCTCGATTATGCGTGAGAATAATTGGCACATTTTTCTCAGCAGCTACCACCGCAATCTCGGGGTCTCTTTTTGCTCCCCAAATATCATTAATAATATGAGCACCAGCTTCTATCGATTGTCTTGCCGTTTCCGCTTTATATGTATCAATCGAAAGCGGCACGTCCACACTAGCAGATACGGCCTGGATAATTGGCAACACTCTCTTCAACTCTTCCTCTGCTGACACAGCAGCATACCCTGGCCGCGTCGACTCTCCACCAATATCGATGATGTCTGCTCCTTCACTCACCATCTCTTCTGCATGCTGAACAGCTGTCTCTATCTCGTTATAACGCCCGCCATCAGAAAATGAATCTGGCGTTGTATTTAAAATCCCCATAATGTATGTTTTTTTCGTGAAATCTAATTCATATGGTCCTGCGGAAACTTTCATTTTTTTGCTCCTTTCATCTTTCTGCTCTTCTTTTATTTTAACATGCCTAAACGATACAAAAATAAAAACAGACTGATTTCTCAGTCTGCTTTTCAATTCATTTAATTAATTTTCTTCAAAGTTATACAACGGGGTACTTAAATAGCGTTCTCCGTTACTGGGAATGATTGCCAGCACTTTCTTACCTTTCCCAAGCTTTTCCGCTACTTGCAAGGCGGCAGCAACGGCTGCTCCAGATGATATTCCACCTAAAATCCCTTCTTCACGAGCTACTTTTCGGGCCGTTTCAAAGGCTTCATCATTTGTAATTTTAATGACTTCATCATATACGTCTGTATCCAGTACTTTTGGAACAAAGCCTGCTCCAATTCCTTGTATTTTGTGAGGTCCCGGCTTTCCTCCAGAGAGAACTGGAGAATCCGCTGGCTCTACTGCATACACTTTTACTTCAGGGAACTTTTCTTTCAGCACTTGACCGGCTCCAGTAATCGTTCCACCTGTACCGATACCAGAAATGAAAGCATCCACTTGATCCATTTGCTCAACAATTTCTTTTCCTGTTGTTTTTCGGTGAATCTCTGGATTTGCTTCATTTTCAAATTGTTGAGGCATAAAGTAGCCATTCTCTTCAGCCAGTTCTTTTGCTTTGCGAATAGCTCCGTTCATTCCTTCAGAGCCAGGCGTTAATACAAGTTCAGCACCATAAGCACGAAGCAGATTGCGACGCTCCATACTCATAGTTTCTGGCATAACAAGGATAGCACGATACCCTTTTGCCGCTGCGATCATTGCCAATCCTATTCCAGTGTTACCGCTCGTTGGCTCAATGATTGTTCCGCCTTCTTGAAGATTACCGCTCTCCTCTGCCTCCGTAATCATTGCAAGGGCAATCCGATCTTTTACACTGCTTCCAGGATTCATATATTCCAGCTTTAAATATACATCTGCACTGTTTTCATTTACTACGTTATTCAATTTAACAATTGGAGTTTGACCGACTAATTCAGCTACTGAATTTGCTACACGTACCATTTTATCCACCTCAATACCAAGTATTTTTATTGGTTATATAGAATTTACCAATCTTTTTATTAAAAGTCAATCGTTTTACTTTTTAATATACGTATTAATTATAAAAAAACCTGCAAAACTTTTTTGTCAGCAGGTTTTTTCAATTTGATTCAATTAAATAGAAGCTGCTGCTTTTAATTCCTCAAGCTCATCTTTTGTGAAAAGATATTTTTCGTTACAAAAATGGCATTGTGCTTCTGCTTGACCATCCTCATCGATCATTTCCTGGATTTCCTCTTTTCCAAGGCTGATAATGGCATTGCCAAACCGCTCTTTTGAGCAAGTGCACTCAAAGCCAACTGGCATATGATCAAGGATTTTTACATTTTCTTCTCCTAAAATATAATAAAGGATCTCTTCAGGAGACAGTCCCTTTTCGATCAATTTAGAAATCGGGGTCATGCTCGAAATCTTTTTCTCAATCGTAGAGATTACCTCTTCCTCAGCTCCAGGCATAATTTGAATTACAAACCCCCCAGCCGCTAAGATCGAGTTATCCGGATTAACCAATACTCCAACCCCTACAGATGACGGAACTTGTTCGGATGCCACGAAGTAGTAGGTAAAGTCCTCTCCCAGCTCTCCAGAAACAATTGGAGTTTGACCAGTAAAGTGTTCGCGAAGCCCAAGATCTTTCACAACCGTCAGCATTCCCTCTGTACCAACAGCACGACGAACATCTAGCTTGCCGTGTTCATTTAAATCAAAATGGGTTTGTGGATTGGTAACGTAGCCTCGAACTTTCCCTTTTGAGTTGGCGTCAACCAGAATAGCTCCAATTGGTCCGCCTCCCTCTATTTTAATTGTAATTTTTTCTTCACCTTTAAGCATAGCTCCCATCATAACGCCAGCCGTCATCGCCCGGCCCATCGCTGCAGAAGCAGTCGGCCACGTGTAGTGCCTTCTTTGCGCTTCATTTATCGTCTCCGTTGTATCCACCGCATACGCACGAACTTGTCCCTCATATGCTAATGCTTTTACTAAATAATCTTTCACAGGAAAACTCCTTTCTTCTTAAAGGTTGCGTTTATAAATCAGACATAACCCTTTAAGCGTTAATAGCGGATCAATAATATCAATTGATTGCGCTTCTTCTCCAATCAAAGGAGCAAGCCCCCCAGTTGCTACTACAGTCGGCTGTTTTTTGCTTTGCTCCTTCATCCGGTTGACAATACCGTCTACTTGCCCTACATATCCATACAATATCCCAGCCTGCATAGCGGAAACTGTATTTTTCCCAACAATATGGTCGGGTCTAATGATTTCTATACGAGGCAGCTTGGCTGCTCTTGAATAAAGAGCCTCGGTAGAAATCGTAATGCCTGGAGCGATGGCACCACCCATGTAATGCCCGTCCTCATCAATATAACAGTACGTTGTAGCTGTTCCAAAATCTACAATGATTAAAGGACTGCCGTATTCATGAATAGCAGCTACCGCATTAACAATCCGGTCTGCCCCTACTTCCCTCGGATTTTCATATTTAATATTTAAACCGGTTTTCATACCAGGACCGACGATCATTGGCTTTATATTAAAGTATTTTTGACACATTTGCTCCAACGAAAACATAATTGGCGGCACTACGGAAGAGATGATAATCCCTTCAATTTGATCGAAAGTAATTCCGACATGCTGAAAAAGGCTTTTAATGACCATGCCGTACTCGTCTTCCGTTTTATTGCGGCTCGTTTCGATCCGCCAGTGAAATTTCAACTCGTCTTCTTCATAAACGCCTAGCACAGTATTTGTATTCCCTACATCCAACACAAATATCAAGACTCTCACCACACTCATTTAAACTTTTATTGCTGCCATTCATCATATCACATAAAAGCGGTAACATCATTATGTCACGCATTCCAAAATAAAGGATTTTTTTAAAAAAGCCTGTTGCTGACTGCATCCTTTTTTCTTATTTAACAAAAGATACATAAGCCGGACGACAAACAGAAAAATAGAGGGAGTTTCAATTTATCATTTCCTATAAAGCAAAAAAAACGCCGATTTTCATCGGCGTTTTCTATTATGCTTTTGGATCATCTTCCTGATCAATTGGCTGCTGTTCCTTTTCACCAGAAGCAGGCGCTGTGTTGTCCGTTTGAGAAGGCTCTTCCTTCTTCTGTACATTGACAACAACCTGTTCATCTTTAGAAAGCTTCAGCGTTTCTGTTCCTTCATCTGCTTCATACTTGCGCTCTGGCAATGTGCCATGATCAACGAGATGTTTAATTTGAGCGGCGTCAAGTGTTTCTACTTCAAGAAGAGTATTCGCAATTAATTCCAGCTTCTCGCGATTTTCCGTTAAGATATTCTTCGCACGCTCATAGCATTCCTTGATAATTCTTTGGATTTCCAAATCAATCTCGTATGCAATCGCATCTGAATAATTTTGTTCATTATTAAAGTCGCGTCCAAGGAATACCTGACCACCAGAACTCTGACCAAATTGAAGCGGTCCTAGTTTGTCACTCATTCCAAATTCCGTCACCATACGGCGGGCAATGCCTGTCGCACGCTGGAAGTCATTGTGTGCACCAGTTGATACTTCACCAAAGATGAGATCTTCAGACACACGACCACCTAACAAACCGGTGATTTTATCAAGAAGCTCTGGCTTCGTCATAAAGTAACGATCCTCTCTTGGTAGCATAACGGCATAACCGCCAGCTTGACCACGCGGAACGATGGTTACCTTATGAACCATGTCGGCTTCATCAAGCACAAGACCGATCACAGTATGTCCCGCTTCGTGGAAAGCAACAATTTTTCTCTCTTTCTGAGAAATAACGCGGCTCTTCTTTGCAGGACCAGCGATCACTCGATCTGTTGCTTCATCGATATCACGCATATCAATTTTCTTTTTATTACGGCGTGCAGCTACAAGCGCTGCTTCGTTTAATAAGTTTTCGAGATCGGCACCAGAGAAGCCTGGCGTTCTCATCGCAATCGCTTTTAAATCAATCGAATCATCAAGCGGCTTGTTACGTGCATGAACGCGGAGTACCGCTTCACGGCCATTTACATCCGGGCGATCAACTGTGATTTGACGGTCGAAACGGCCTGGACGCAATAAGGCAGGGTCTAGAATGTCAGGACGGTTTGTTGCGGCAATAATAATGATTCCTTCATTGGCACTAAATCCATCCATTTCAACTAATAGCTGGTTCAATGTCTGTTCACGTTCGTCATGTCCGCCGCCAAGACCGGCACCACGTTGACGACCCACTGCGTCAATCTCATCGATGAAGATGATACATGGAGCATTCTTTTTTGCATTTTCAAACAAATCGCGTACACGAGAAGCCCCGACCCCAACAAACATTTCCACAAAGTCAGAACCACTAATGGAGAAGAATGGTACGCCCGCTTCTCCTGCTGCCGCTCTCGCAAGCAATGTTTTACCGGTTCCCGGAGGTCCGACTAAAAGAACCCCCTTCGGAATTCTTGCACCTAACTCAGAGAACTTGCGCGGGTCCTTTAAGAATTCAACAACCTCTACTAGCTCTTGTTTTTCTTCGTCGGCTCCCGCTACATCCTTAAAGCGCACTTTTTTCTTTTCATCATTGTACAAGCGGGCTTTGCTTTTTCCGAAATTCATCACTCGGCTGCCGCCGCCCTGTGCCTGGTTCAATAAGAAGAAGAATAAAAGGAAAATAATTAAGAAAGGAATGATTGTCGTGAAGAAAGATACCCAGCCGCTTGTCTCTTTGGCAGGTAAGATTTCTACTTTAGAATCTTTTGCCGCTTCATCAATGCGGTTCAGCATATTCTCACTATTCATTACGTAAGTAAGAAAAAATTCACCTTCTTGCGCACCCTTCAGTTGTCCACGAACCTCGTAGACCCCTCTCTCCGGCTGCATGGAGAACGTTTCCACCTGATCTTTTTCCAGATAAGAAACAAATTCATTGTACGTTATATTCTTATTCGGTTCATTATTGTTATTGAAATAACTGACAACCCCAATAATGACAAGGAAAACTAGTAAATAAAATATGGTATAACGAAAAATCCGGCTCATCCCTTACCTCCTCCCACGGTAAAAATACTGTATTCAATACTATCATAGAAAATCTTGGCATTACAACTATTTGACATGCGGATCGGCCTATTCATATATGCTGATCAACCTTTCTTAATCGTTATCCGCTTCTGTATATATTTTTGGTTTCAAAACGCCGATGTAAGGAAGGTTCCGATATTTTTCTGCAAAGTCAAGGCCATAACCGACAACGAATTCATCAGGCACTTTAAACCCGACCATGTCGGCTTTAATTTTCGCCTTTCTGCCCGTTGGCTTATCTAAAAGCGTTACAATCTTAATGGATTTTGCTTTTCTATATCGGAAAAGCTCCACTAGATAGCTCAGCGTTAAACCGCTATCGATAATATCCTCAATAATGAGTATGTCCCTGCCTTCCACTGATGTATCCAAATCCTTAACAATCTTGACTTCCCCTGATGAAGTTGTCGAACGGCCATAGCTGGAAACATCCATGAAATCCATTTCTAAATAAGTATCCATGCGCTTAATTAAATCAGACATGAAAGGCATGGCTCCTTTTAAAACTCCAATAACGAGGGGAAACTTGTCTTTATACTCTTCTGTAAGTTCAAGACCGAGCTCCTTAACTTTCTCTTGAATTTCTTCCTCGGTAATGAGTACTTTCTCAATATCCTGATTTAGCAATTTGTTAGCCTCCTAGAAGTGATTGCGTATATAAATTAATATTAAATGGTTACCAGTGGAGTCGGCTTTTTCATGCCTAGACTTCTTTAATCCGGGCACCCAGAGCAGTTTCCCCTCGCTGTCTGTCACAATTGGCCATTGATCGCGCCTTGCAAGGACCACTTTCTCATCAATAAACAGGTCTTTCAATTTTTTTGAACCGTTCATGCCCTTTGGCTGAATTTTGTCGCCTTGTTTCCTTGTACGGATATAAAGTGGAAGTTTGACCTTCTCATCAAGAATCATATACTCATATTCGCCCGTTACTTTGGGAATGTTGTCAGTCAGTATAAATTGACCTCCATATGGCCAGGAAACCTTGTTTTCATAAGTCAGTTTAAACACATATTCCCTTTTTTCAGAAGTGTTAAATCCAAAGACACACACTTGATATTCCCGGCAGACTTTCAGCCCATGCGGCAAGTCCAATTTCCATGAGGATTTGTCTTCCTTTAAAAGCTGTAAAATCTGTTGAATATGTATGAAGGAGAAGGGCTTTTTTCCTTTATAAAGATAGTTTAATATTAGATGAATCGCTCTTTTTTGTAAAGGCAAAGGCATCATCAGAAAGCCCTCAATTTCCAAGGAGCAATTACTGTCATTCTTTTGCCATATATTCTTTAGTTTCTCCTTTGTTAATTCTTCCAACATTCTGTTGTCTTCATTCAACTCTTCACTAAATCTTTGAAAATGCTCATGAACTTTTCGATTTTCTTCCTTTAAAAAAGGAAGCAGTTCAAGACGAAACCGATTGCGGGTATACACAGGCTTTTCATTGCTCGGATCTCGGCGCGGGTTAAGTTGATAATGCAGGCAGTATTCCTCAATCATTTCTTTATTCACATAAAGAAGTGGACGAATAATTTCTCCTTCTCCTAGCGCTCTTCGAATAGGGATGCCTGTGCGATTGCTAGTTCCCTTCACGAGCTGCATCAGAACCGTTTCTATCTGATCATCACCGTGATGGGCAAGCGCTAATTTGTTAGCAGCAAACTTTCTCATTCCCCTTTCAAAAAATTCGTAGCGTACCCGGCGTGATACTTCCTGTAATCCTCCACCTGTTTCTTTCATTTCCTGTCCAATATTGATCCTTTCCGCATAAAAAGGAATGTCTTTATCCTTGCAGAATTGCTCAACAAACTTTAGCTCCTCATAAGACTCTTCTCCTCTGAACATATGATCCAGATGAAGAGCGAATACTTGGATATTTAACTTTTTACGTCTGCTTTCCAAATACGAAAGCATCGATAATGAATCTGGCCCTCCTGATATGCCGACAGCAATTCTGTCGCCCTTGCTGATTAACCGATGACGAGTAATAAATTGTTTGACGTTCTCTTCATATGCCAGCATTTGTTCCTCTTCCTGCTCTTTTTACTGACTATATTAACACTTTCTAAAGAAAACAAACAAAAAGAAAAGACTAATGTTTAAATGAGCAGTTCCGTCAGTACGTATAAAACATAGATAACTGCGACAAACAAGACAACAGTCAGTGTATACAGCCCACGCTCTTTCCTTTTCTTTTGTTTAAGCGAAACCCTTCCGCTGGTTTTGCGGACAGCAGATCGCATGTGACCTTGCTCGCTTTTTTTCTTTTCATAGCTTAAAGCAGCCAGCAGCTCTTTACGCATAGCCTGGGCTGCAGAATACCTTCCCTGCAGGGCTTTAATTAATACCGGCGCGATAGCTTGCAATTCTTTTTTTTGTCTGACTTTAGCTTCCAATTGTTTTATGCCCTCTTCATTCCGGGAAAATCTTTCAGGGTAAACAAGATTAATCGCTACCATTGCAGTAGCAAATAAATCGTAGGAGGGCTCTGCTTTTCTTGAACCAGCACGCCAGTAGCCTCTATCAAAAAACTCTGTATACTCTTTAACAGCCCGCCCCATTTTAGTCGTCCCGCCAACGTCAACGCAGCGGAGCGCATATGGCGGTCCTGACACAATCAAATTATCCGGTTTAATATCCCCGAAAATCCAGCCAGCTTCATGAAGTGCCTGTAAGTTTTCCAGCAGCTGTAACAGCAAAACACCAATCCATGATGATCCTCTTGCCTGGATAAAAGCAGAAAGGGTTGGCCCCTGTATATATTCCATGACATAAAAAGGGTGCACACCATAACTGTTCTCCCAATCATCTGCATCTAATAAAGAAGGCCCAAGGGAAGACCCCTGGACCTTAGCAAACGCCTTCAAAACGTTCATTTCAGCCGTGATCGATAATGGATTACTGAACTTTAACGCTGCTGCTCCATCCATTCCGTTCACTAAATAAACTGTACCGGTAGCTCCCTGGCCGAGCGTTCGCTCCACCAGATAGGCTTGCTTGTGCCATTTACCATGTATGACGGCTCCCCGGCGAATATTAAACTGATTTTTCGATGTATTCATCGCCATCTGATAACCAGCCTTTCCGGCTTCGTTTTGTTTTAAAGCGGGAAATAGCTTCGCGAATAGCAGGGCCAGTTGGTGTTAAACCGCCAGGGGACAGCTTTGAAAACATCGATGTTAAGGATTCAAGCTTTGGTGTCCAGTCAAGCAGCTGCTCCGTATCTTTTCTTTTCCCGGGAAATATAAACAAGGAAAAGAGACTGCTTCCCATTCTTGCGTTCATACTCAGCGATAAATCAAGGAGCGCCTCCTTCACGGTTGGAAGCTTGCTCTTCATACTTGCACTTGTATCAACTAAGACTAACACCTCCAAGTTAGCAGTTTCTCCAAGCTCATCTACTACTTCCATTACCTCACCGCGAGTTTCTGGCGGCAAAGCCTCCATCGCTGTTTCCTTATGCAAGATCTTCTTTAATTGTTCATTTACCACCCCTTGAAGTGTTTGGGTCATCGCTTGTCTCGTGACCATTTGAACAGTATGGGAAAGCTGCTTCGTGCAAACAGTTTGGCTAATCCCTCCTCCCGAAAGAGCAATTTGATCAATTTCCTGAAGTCCCCGCTGATCCGTAGCATGATCATCTATAATTCCAATAACATTAACTGTAATTCCCTGCTCCCGGGCGAGAGCAGCCATAGCAACTGGATCTTCCCCGTGATTCGAGCAGCCGTCTGTCAGCAGTAAGATTTGCTTAATCGTCCCTTGTTTCATGGTAACCCCTCCAACCTTTACGAGTTATCCTCAGCCTCGCCAGAAAGAGGGGAATTTATACTTCTCTGTAAATAAATTCAGTGCTTTAAGAAATTTTCTTTTTCTTTTTTGAAAAACCGAATTGCATTGGAATAGATGTCCACTTTGGTAGGTTGTGTTCTACCTTGGCCACTACAACTGTCATATCATCTTCAATTTCTCCTGATCTTGTTCTTATGACTTCCTCAATAAGTAAATCAGCAATCGTTTGTGGGTCCTCTGTTTCCATTTCCTGTATTTTCCTTTTCATCCAAAGATCCTTGTTCTCGACATTCTTTGGGCCTTCAAAAATCCCGTCACTCATCATGATAATTAAATCGCCCGATTTCAATTGTTCACTCACTACATCCACTTCAAATTCCTGTAAAATACCGATCGGTAAGTTGCTTGCTTCAATTTTCATTATTTTGCTGCCTCGTTTAATAAAGCTTGGTGTCGAGCCCACTTTCAAAAAGTTTGCTACCGCATCCTGCAAATCAATAATGACCAGATCAAGAGTCGAGAAGATCTCGTCTGTCGTTCGCAAAGAAAGAATAGAGTTAACAGATTTAATGGCGACTTTTTCTTCAATGCCTGACTTTAAAATTTGCTGTAGCAGGCGAAGAGTTTCATGGCTTTCATAATGAGCCCTTTCTCCATTTCCCATCCCATCACTAATCGCTACGGCATACTTTCCTGCCCCCAACTCAATCGTAGAGTAACTGTCTCCTGACACTAATCCACCGCCTTTAGCAGCATGTGCCGCTCCTGTTGTAACAGCAAACGCTTTAGCAGAGCGAAAGATCACATGACAAACACCTGCAGGGCCTCCCTCACATTCTTCCTTATGAACAATCACGTTATCACCTAAAATATCAGAAAGCATAGGAGCTATAATCTTCTGACATTCCCCGTGACTGTTATAAATAAAAGGAATACTCATTTCAATGTCAACGTTGCTTTTTTGCAAACTGTATATATCTACATAGTCAATCTCCAAACCGAATGCTTCAATCGCTTCTAATATCTGCTCTTCCTGATTATAGTGATTTTCCCGTTCTCTCTGAATTTCTTCAGCAAAGTCACTCATTACCTCAGAAACGCCTCGCAGCTGCTCTGCCACCAGCTTCCGGCTATCCTGCACCTGTTTTTTTAACTTTTGGTTTGCTTGGTAGTATGTTAATTGCTGTTTAATAGCTTCCTCTACCCTCGCCGGGCGGAAGCAGTGGGTATCCAACTCCCTCGACAATCTTTGACTTAACCCTGCTTGTCCCTCATCTAATTCATAAAGCACATCTTTCATTAGATGGTAGGTTTGATGAAAGTTTTTCGTCCAGCACTGTTCTTTTTTAAAGCATGTTTGACATGTTTTTTCAGTAACATGACTTAAAAACATGTCTAGTTCCCGCTCTTCGTAATTATCCAGTGCTTCAATGTTATATTGGGAAAAGCTTTTTGATAGTGCTTGGAACACTTCAGAAAATTGTTCTACTCTATTGGCTGTCACATCTCTCATCTTCCGTAAATATTGTTGCTGCTCATTTGAATGCTCTACAGTGCCGGGTATGAGCTTAGCCAACTGGTCGGTAAAGATTTTAGGCGTTAAGAATAAAAGGGCTACTGCTGCTAGGGATTCATATAAGGTTTGCATGAGCGGTACCCCTTGTTCTCCATACATTCCAGCAAGCAAGGTAGCGATAATCAGCCCGCCTGCCGCTCCTGCTTTTCGCCACTCTTTTAATAATCCGCCAAGTAAACCAGCAAAAGCAAGCAAGCTCATCTGAAAGAAGCTGGACACACTCGCAAGACTAAATATTAACCCAGTGACAACACCAACAGTGGAACCAACAGCCGCCCCAGAGATAAAAGAAAAAATTAAGACCAAGTATCTGGAGAAGATATGTTCAATTGATAAACCATAAACCGACCAGCCGATCGTGCCCGATGTAATGGAAGCAAGCATAATGATTAAGCTGACAATCTCTTCAGTCTTTAACGCTTTTATCCGTTTTTTGAGTGATAAAAAGGGAATGCTCTGCATAAAGATAAGTGTAAGCACAAAGGCTAATGAGGATTCAATCGCGGCCATTAACAGATCATAGGGTGCAAATTGCTGACCGCTTTGAAAATAGGAAAATCCCGATTTTACTGCCATGACTGTAAAGAAAACAAAGAATGGCAGTGATACGGCATCTTCCTTATGAAAATTCTTTAGCAGTCGGTAGACGACGAGAAACACGGCAATTGTAAAAAAGGAATAGCTCATTTGCTCAATGGACAAGGTTAAAGACCCTGCAAGCAAACCGATTAGAGCAAGTGGCGCACAATCACGCCTTAGCATAAAAGCAGCAGCGAAAAAAGGCAGGCCAAACGGCGTTAAATGAGACAGTATCAATGCCCGGCCTAACAAAAATCCAATGAGCAGCAAAATAAACCCTTTTTCAAGCAACAGCACTTGCAAATGGGTAAGAAACTGTTTAAGCCCCTTGAACACTTCCACTTTTGTTTCTTCCAATCCCACATGATTGACCGGCTCTGCCAAACTTCTTTCCGCTTTCTCCATATTAACAACTCCCATCCACGTTTCTTTGCTGCCATTATACAAAACCACCCTTTCAAAGTTTGTCAAAAAGAGAAGGCTTGTCTAAAAACCGTTCGACAACAGGAACAGTCACTTTTTTTATAAACCCTAAAAAAACTAATTGACAACAGCTTATAACCTAAGTATTATAGTCATTGTGCTTGAATTTTCACTTCCCATGGCGGTGTAGCTCAGCTGGCTAGAGCGTACGGTTCATACCCGTGAGGTCGGGGGTTCGATCCCCTCCGCCGCTACTAAAAAAGCGAAAGCAGTCGTTTCTAAAGGAATGCAGACTAATTGCCACGTTCTTTGGCAATCCCTACTCACTTTGCTCTCTATGAAACTTGAATACAACAGGAACCTTTTAGAGAATAGCTTTGGTATTCTGCAAAGGAATAGGCAGTCAAAATCTATTAGCAGTATGAATGAATCACTAATTATAAAGGCCCGTTGGTCAAGCGGTTAAGACACCGCCCTTTCACGGCGGTAACACGGGTTCGAATCCCGTACGGGTCATCGGCAAAAAAACCAGGTTTTCACAGATCCAAGCGGTCTGTTGAAAATCTGGTTTTTTATATTGTTTTTCTACCTACCATTTAGCATTGACAGCCAGCCATCGTACAGCCATAGTTTCAATATTGATAAAAAAGGGGGATCGATGTGAAAGGACAAACTACACCTTATCTAACTTTTAATGGAAATGCAAAAGAAGCACTGAATTTTTATGCCGAGGCTTTTCAAGCTGAGATACAAGGACTTCAGACATTTGGCGAAGCCGATTATCCCACTCCTCCCGAAGCAGCCAACCGTATTATGCATGCCCGTTTGGCAAAGGGACATTTCCTCCTTATGGTTTCAGACACGTTTCCCGGACAAGAGATAAAGACAGGAAATCAAATTTCCCTTGCCCTGACCTTTGAAAGCAAAGAAGATATCCAATCTGTATACGGGAAGCTGCAACAAGAGGGAACTATTCATATGGAATTACAGACTACATTTTGGGGCTCTACTTACGCAAAACTTCAAGACAAATTCGGCATAGTTTGGCAACTAGATTGCCCCAATCAATAAAAAACAGCCTTGCAAGATTTATGATATCTTGCAAGGCTGTTTTTTTTAGCTGCTGAACGTTTCCGATCAGTTCATAGTTATAGTTAAATAGACAGCAATTAACCCCGTTTCGCTCCTCTACCGCCACGGCGCGATTCTGTTTGGCGTTTCAAGGTAGACAGACGATCTTCACTTTCCTTGAGAAAGCGGGCCATTTTTTGTTCAAAGTTTTCTTTCGGAGTCGAATAGCCTCCTCCTCCTCTTGGACCTTTAGAGCGGTAATCATTATTTCTTGGACGGGGACGATAGGACTGCTGTTGCTGCGGCTGGTCTTTCGCCTTGCGGATGGACAAACCGATCTTTCCATCACTTTCCACATTAATGACTTTTACTTCTACTTCATCACCAACCTTTAGGTGATCATTGATGTCTTTTACATAATTGTCTGCAACTTCACTAATGTGTACTAATCCAGTTGAGCCTTCTGGCAGTTCAACAAACGCTCCGAATTTAGTGATCCCTGTCACTTTACCTTGTAACTTGCTGCCTACTTCGATTGACATAAAAAAAATGTTCCTCCTTAGAAATGATCAAACTTTACCCTTTATTATATTACGAAAAAAAGAGGTGTCAATATACCCCTTCTTATTCTTTACTTTTCCCTTTGCTTTCACTTGACTCAGGAATATTAAATATAATCTCTCCATCATCCGATAAAAAATACTTTTTCCTGGCGAGCTCTGCGATATATTCATCGTCTTCCAATCTCTTCAATTCTTCTTCATACTGCTTTTGTTGCTGCTTCAATTCTACAAGAGCTGCCTCAGCTTTTTTCTTTTCAAGCTTTTGTTCTTCAAGATGGGCCGTTCGTGAAAAAAGAGTTGATCCCAAACCGACAGAAAGAATAAGGGCCACAACTACGAAAGCACCTAGCCTTCTGTACAGCTTTGTTTTATGTCTCGCTAAAAACATATCTTTTCTCGCACGGCTGAAGACAAAGGCGTTTTTCAAGGCAGTTACTTTCCGTTTGTTTACACCGCTCATTTCCCTTCCTCCCGGCTCATTTTTTCCAGCGATTTGCTCTATCCATAATTTTATTCTTGATTAATAAGAAAAATCCTGCCAGCTTCTCTTTTAAGGCGGTTGCTCTTTTCCTTATGCTGTCAGGAAAAAAGCGCCAAATTAAGAGAATAGGCGAAAAAACAATCTTTCCTATCCATAATAATAGGTAAAGGGTACTTTTGGCAAGGACTAGCAAAGTCTTCCCGATTAAACCTATAACAATTACTATCGCCTTTATAATTAACTTAATTGGGAGGATAATAAGAAAATAACCGCACTTCTTTAAAAATAAGAAAATATTTACAACCGCTAAAATCATTTGCTCAAGAAGCCGAAGGTAAAGCCGCTTAAATAAGGCTTGATAAGCCGAGTAACCACAAAGTAAGGCGAGGAAAAGATAGAGACGGATTTCACCGTAATTAACCCGGTATAAGCAATAAAAGATGAGCAATCCAAATAGACACCAAAATATAATGTCAGTGAAAAAAGAAACGGCTCGCGGCCGGGTCTGCCGTTTTAAAAACCTTTGGTAGGTGTCGAGGAAGGCTCCAAATGTTATTCCCATAGCTATCATTGACAACAACGTTTCAAATTGAACAGTTAATGTCATTTGAACAACTTACTGAATAATCCTTTTGATTTGTCCCCGGCGGATTGGTCAGTATAAATAAGGCTGGAGATGCGGCCTTTAATCGCTACCAAGCCGCGATCTACATCCAAATTTTTCATTTGCAGGTTTTCACCTTTAATAACGAGCATTCCCATCACAGTGAGCAGCAAAAATTCCTCGCTGTCGAAACTTTCCACCTGCTTGACACCAGTAATTTCCATTATCTTTCTACCTTGCATAACAATATCATGACCGTCAGCTGAGCGACTATTAGTAGAATCATGCATCTGATTCATCTTTCTCCCCCTCACTGCAAAGTACAAGCTTTGCCACTAAATGTATGCGAGCAATAGCAAAACTATGAGGAGAAGCCAAAAATTTAAAAGACGCACACACGTTTCAAAGACCCTAGACGGATGTTAATAAAGATAGAGGAAGCATTAGATCTTATAAAAAAGTGCTCAAAAAGCATAGCTTTTGAGCACTTTCTAAATAGGCATTAAACGTTCATTCATTGACTCTCTCTTTTATTCGTTCACTCTCTCTTCTTTCAGCAACTGATACATGCCAGCTGCTTCTTCTTTTTTTGTCGTTTCCTGCAGCTTTTCCACTTTCACAGTAAGAATGCGCTGGCCAAGCCGAATAGATAACTCATCGCCCTCTTTTACGTTAGAGCTCGCTTTCGCAGTTACTCCATTAATGGTGATTCTTCCTTGATCCGCTACCTCCTTTGCCAGTGTTCTCCGTTTAATTAAACGTGATACTTTTAAAAACTTATCGAGTCTCATTGTCGACATGTTTCTCTCTCCCTTTATAAACCTATATTTTTCGCTTCGTCCCAGAATGCATCTAACTCATCTAGTGTGAAATCATTAAATGGCCGGCCGCTCTCTTTTACCCGTTTTTCGACATGAGAAAAACGGCGGTAAAATTTTTCATTTACTTTAGCCAGCGCTTCTTCGGGGTGAAGGTGATAAAAGCGGGCAACATTGATGAGTGCAAAAAGAACATCACCGAATTCATCAAGCTGTTTGCTGCTATCTTCATTCTTCACTTCTTCTAGAAATTCCTGCCACTCTTCCAGCACCTTTTCCATGGCCCCATTGGCATCATCCCAATCAAAGCCCAGCTTTGCTGCTTTCTTTTGAAATTCATAGGCGCGCAACAACGCGGGCAATCCTTTCGCTACTTCATCAAGCCGGAAAGCTTGTCTTTCTCCTTTTTCTTCGCTCTTAATCTTTTGCCAATTTGAAATAACTGCTTCTGCATTTTCAGCTGTTGCATCGCCAAATACGTGCGGATGGCGGCGAATCATTTTACTAGAAATCGATTCAATGACATCTTCAATGGAGAACATTCCTTCGTCTTCGCCAATTTGCGCATGAAGCATCACTTGCAACAGCACGTCCCCCAGCTCCTCCACGATGTGATCATCATCTTGCTGATCAATAGCGTCAAGTAACTCATAGGCTTCTTCAATTAAATATTTCTTTAACGATTCGTGCGTTTGCTCACGATCCCAAGGACAGCCCCCCGGCCCTCTCAACGTTGCGATAATTTGTCGCAGAACAGCAAATTCTTTATATGTATCTTCTTCTTTCCGTACAGGCGGCACATATAAAGATGTTAGATTGTTCAGTGTTACTTGTCTATCCAATTCATATAAAGGCAGCTTTACGGTGTGCTGGTTTCCACTCCCTGCTGCCGTAACGATAGTTACCTCATAGTCATCCGGATACTTCTCCATTAGTGTCAATTTCACATCAGAGGCGACGAAGGCATCGTATACTTGTGCAATGACAATGTGTTGGAAAATGTTAATATCATCTTTTCTTAAGGATGTTCCATCAAGAAATTGAAAGCCTTCTATCGGGTCTGCCCCAACAGCGGCAAACAGATCGTCAAGAAAACTGTGACCGCCAGCGATCGTTACCTCCAATTTGCCTGGCTGTGCTGCCTCAAGCAAAAGCTGAACTGTTTTCTCTGCGACAATAGGATGGCCGGGAACTGTGTAAATGAGCGCACCGTGATCTTTGGCTTTCTCTATTAACAAGGAAACAATTTCTTCATAGACCGCTTCAAATTGATCATGTTTTTCATAAATAGAATCAAAACTTTCGAAGCGGACACCCTCCCGTTGAAGATCATTAATGACCGGGTGATCAAGGGTACGGGTGAATACGTGCTTCGACTGTAACAACAATCTGTATATGCCAAGCGGCAGTTGGTTAATATCTCCGGCTCCGAGACCGGCAATAGTAATAGATGGTATCATGTTCCCTCTCTCTTTCTACTATGATTTTTAAATAGGCAACCTAACTAAGTTTCTTGCTCAGCCGGCTGCCAAAAGGGATCTGCTGCAACTCTTCTTCTGTGAACACTTTTAGCTTAAAAATGAGATAAATAAAAACAAATGCGCCAATAATGACACTACTTAATGCCGTCCCGGCCATAATAAGCCGGCTGTGAGCTTCCTTAAACAAGATATATCCTATGAGTAATTTCCAAACCTGCAATACACCTGTCATACAAAGAACGGCAAATACTGCTTTACCAGCAGCCTCCTTTTTCAGGAAAGCTGTCTTCCAATGTTTTCGAAGAAAGGCGGCTAAAAAAAGCGCCATCCAAACAAATGAGAGCAACGTAGCCGCTGCAGCCCCTGCTGTTCCAAAACGAGGAATAAAGAGAATGTTCCCCATGTACTTAAAAAGAATGCCTGTTAACACAGCGAGAGCTGGAATGAAATCCTTGTCAAACCCTTGCAGAATACCCGTCAATGTCAGAGCAAGTGAACTAAATAGAATCGATGCACAAAAAATCGAAAGAACAAACGACCCACTTCCATTTTCGAACAGCATCGTGTTTACTTCTCCCATAATATTGATTAACCCCACTGTTGCTGCCAGTCCAAATGTAAAACTAACCTTCAGCGCCAGCTGGATACAGCTATCTAGCTCCTGATACAACCCTCTGCGATAAACAGAGGTTACGAGTGGCACAACCGTTAAAGCAAGAGAAGCAGCCGCTGTAGTGCCAAGCTGCAAGAGGGGCTGGCCACGGTCATAAATTCCTTTGGCCATTTTAGCTTCCCATTCGCCCATACCCGATTGAATTAATCCACTATATAGGTTAAATGAATCGACAAGCTGGAACAATACAATTCCTATGCTAGACAGACAAATAGCCGCTGCCTGGATAAAGAGCATTCGGATTTCTTTTCCAGCCAATGTGTTTCCCCTCTTCACCTTTTTTTCAGAGATAGAAACACTCTTCTTTATAAAGTAAAATAAAACTGCCAGTGCAGCAAGGCTGCCGGCTATTGATCCTGCAAATGCTCCTGCACCGGCCGTATAAAGAGAGGCTCCCTTTCCAATTAAAATATAAGAGAATAATAAAATAGCTCCAACCCGGACAGATTGCTCCACTGTCTGAGAAACCGCTGTCGGGACCATATTTCCTTCACCCTGGAATGTACCGCGCCATACAGTTAAAAACGGAATCAGTAAAAAAGAAAAAGCTACAATCTGAAGGAGTGGCCGCAAAGAAGGATCCTCCATTTTGTCTGCTATCCATCCAGCTCCGAAAAAGACAGCGGCCCAGAGCAAAATGCCCGTGCAGCTTGTTACATAGTAAGAAAGTCGAACCACTTCCTGCCTGCGCTGCCCATCACCTGCTGATTCCGCGATTAATTTTGAAATAACGACCGGAAACCCATATGTAGCTAATGCATTAGCAATTCCGTAAAAAGGATATATTTGCTGATAAATATAAAAGCCGATATCCCCGACTATATTTTGAAAGGGAACTCTATATACAGCACTTAAGATTTTTACGAAAATAGCGGCAATCGTTAAAATGGCGGCTCCTTGTATCAATGAATTTTTCTTCCTTAATGGCAACATATAACACTCTGCCCTTCTAAACATACTGCTTCCAACTTAATATATTTGCATAGAAAAGCGCAAGAAATTTAATAAAAAGTCCCTCTTCATCTATATACAAACAAATGTTTGATCCATCAAAAAAGGAAGCAGTTTTGCCTCTGCTTCCTTGTCTGATTAGCTTTCCATTTGTTTAGCTAAAAAGCTGGCGGCGGTTTCTGCTGATTTTCTCTCCACTTCTCCTATGGAGCGTTCATCAGAGAAAATGACAACTACACCGATTGGATCGCCACCTGCCACAATAGGGGCTAGCGTATAGGATTGCACCTTTTCTTCACGGCCATCCACGAATGAGATCTTTGATTGTGGGTGATGTAAAACACTCTGCCGGTCATCCATCGCTTTTTCAATGACTTCCCCAATACTTTTATTAACGTACTCTTTCTTAGATACTCCGGCAGAAGCAATAATGGCATCGCGGTCACAAATCAAGACAGCCGTGTTTAAACTGTCATTCAATGCCTCTGCATACTCGTCAGCAAAGTCTCCTAACTCGCTAATCGGGGAATATTTTTTTAAAATGACTTCTCCATCACGATCGACAAAAATCTCTAATGGATCTCCTTCTCTAATTCTTAACGTACGGCGGATTTCCTTTGGAATGACAACCCGACCTAAATCGTCAATTCGACGAACGATACCAGTTGCTTTCATCTCATGTTGCCTCACTTTCCTCAGATGATTAATTGACAATAGTTCAACGATGCAAGCTCGATGATATTGCCCCTGTGATTGTTATTATTTATCATCTGGGAAGTTCTATACATTTTGTTGTGTTTTTCCCTTTATTTTTTCGCCGTCTCCAAGTTCTTTATAATATCAAAGGCAATTTCGAACCATGTATTAGTGGCCATGTTCTTAATATCAATGGTGAGTTTGAGTTTGTTGTCCTCCATGCCCAGACCCACTGAACGGCCATGTTTATTACAGATATTGAACACTTTTGAGCCATCGATTTGTTTTGTTCCAGCTTCATTCATCAATATATATACCGACTCTTTTTCCTGCTTGATTAACTCCAATTGAGCAGCTATGGCATATACCTTCATCTCTGCTACCTTAAACAGATCTGCTACCTCATGTGGATAATCACCGAACCGGTCAACCATTTCCTCTTTAAGTTCTTCCACTTCTTCTAATGATTCTATACTTCTAAAACGCTTATACATCTCAATTTTCTGGCGGCTGTCTTTAATATACGTATCCGGAATGTAAGCATCAATAGAAATTTCTGCTTCAAACGAAGGGCCTGTTTCTTGTTTGTCCGTTCCTTGTTTTTGCTCGATTGCTTCCTTCAGCATTTGAGAATACAAGTCAAAACCGACAGAATCAATAAACCCATGCTGCTGAGAACCAAGCAGATTTCCTGCCCCGCGAATGGATAAGTCTCGCATGGCAATTTTAAAGCCAGAGCCCAACTCGGTAAATTCCTTGATCGCCTGCAAGCGCTTTTCTGCTTGTTCTGACAATACCTTATCCTTGCGATACATAAAATAAGCGTAGGCTACTCGGTTAGAACGTCCGACACGGCCACGGATTTGATAAAGCTGGGACAAGCCCATCCGGTCGGCATCGTGGACAATGAGTGTATTTACATTTGGAATATCGACACCCGTTTCGATGATCGTTGTCGTGACAAGAACATCAAATTCTCCTTCCAGAAAGCCTAAGATCACATTTTCGAGCTCTCGTTCCGTCATTTGGCCATGGGCATAAGCAACTTTCGCATCCGGCACAAGCATGGCAATTTCGTCCGCTTTCCGCTCAATATCTTCTACACGGTTATACAGATAAAACACTTGTCCTTCACGGGCCAGTTCTCGTTCAATAGCTTCCCGAATTAAAGCCGGATTGAGTTCTGCCACATATGTTTGCACTGGAAAACGATTTTCCGGTGGCGTTTCAATAACAGATAAATCTCTTACACCGAGCATCGACATATGAAGAGTTCGCGGGATCGGAGTCGCCGTTAGCGTTAAAACGTCTATATTTGTTTTCAGCTGTTTAATTTTTTCTTTATGTGTTACCCCGAAACGCTGCTCTTCATCCACGATTAGCAACCCTAGATCGTTGTACTGAATATCTTTCGACAAAAGGCGATGGGTTCCAACAACAATATCTACCGTGCCATTTTTAAGGCCTTTAATCGTCTCTGTCTGTTGCTTTCTAGAACGAAAGCGACTTAACAATCCAATCTCTACAGGAAAGTCCCGAAAGCGCTCGCTCATTGTTTCAAAATGCTGCTGAGCAAGAATAGTGGTCGGCACAAGAAACGCTACTTGTTTTTCATCAGCAATCGCTTTGAAAGCTGCCCGAATCGCGACTTCCGTCTTTCCATAACCGACGTCTCCACACAATAAACGATCCATCGGCCGTTCTTTTTCCATATCTATTTTGATTTCATTAATAGAACGAACCTGGTCTTCCGTTTCTTCATATGGGAAAGCGGCTTCAAATTCTCGTTGCATTTCCCCATCAGGTGAGAATGCATACCCTTTAGCTGCTTCCCTTTCTGCATAAAGCTTGATCAGATCATCGGCAATATCCTGGACAGAAGATTGAACTTTACTTTTTACGCGCTTCCACTCACTGCCACCTAATTTATATACTTTAGGTTCTTTGCCTTCTGAACCTACATATTTTTGCACGAGTTCGATTTGTTCGACCGGAACATAAAGTTGGTCTGTTCCCTGGTATTTAATATTTAAGTAGTCTTTGTGCACTCCTTTAATTTGGAGCGTTTCAATTCCTAAATATTTCCCAATCCCATGGTTCACATGCACCACGTAATCGCCCGGCTTCAATTCAGAATAGCTCTTAATTCTCTCTGCATTAGACAGTTTCTGTCGTCGCTTGCTTCTTTTTGGCTTCTTATTGAAAAGCTCCTGTTCTGTAATAACCGCTAGATGCAGGGCAGGAAATTCAAATCCTGCTGTCAAAGAGCCTCGAGCGACTTGTACCACTCGTTCGATAATATTATTTTTTTCTAGTGAACTAGTGGCTTCAATCTCATAATCTGCTAGAACTCGCTGAATTTTAGCTATTCGCTCTTCGCTTTCACCGAGAAATACAACTGTCATGCCAAGCTTTCTCCACCGTTCCACCTCTGCATGAAGCACGTTCATCTGCCCGTGAAAATCTTGCATTGGCCGTGAAGAGAAATTCACAATGTTTTCGGGTCTCGTATGAGCGACCTGACGCAAAAACAGCGCAAGGTAAATGATGGGCTGTCGGATAGCTGATAGTGTCTCTGTAAAATGATAGGAGAGCTTAATATCATGAATAATTTTCCCCTCTTCGAGCAAGGCAACATACCATTCAGCTTCCTCCTGCTGCAAAGAATCATTCATTTCATTGATCCGACTGATTTCATCAAAAAAGACAAGGCCATTCTCCGGTAAATAGTCCGTTAAATTCATTGGGTTCTCATACAGTAAAGCTGTATATTTGGATAACCCGTCTATTGCTATCCCTTGCTTTAGTCGATCGATCTCGAAGCTGATATTTTCTTTCATCAACTGTTTCGTTTCAGCCTTCTTTACCTTCTTTAGTGAGTCTTGTAAAGCTTCCTCCAGCCGCCGCGATAGGATGACGAGCTGCTCAGAAGAACAAGGTGTTTCTGTTACTGGACTGATTTCAATAGCAGACTTATTTTCAATAGAACGCTGATTCTCCATGGAGAAGGTACGAATCGAATCTACCTCTGTATCAAATAGTTCGATTCGCACAGGATGTTCGATTGTTAACGGATAAATATCGATAATGCCACCACGTAAGCTGAATTCCCCCGGAGCATACACCATATCTGTACGTTGATAGCCCATTTGCACAAACTGATGAATCATATTGTCTAGATCGATTTCTTCTCCAACTTTAATGGTTTTTTGCAAGCCAGCCCATACTTCTTTAGGCGGAAGCAGCTTTCGCAATCCGGCAACAGGAACGATATAAATCCCCTTTGCCTCATGGACCATATGATTCAGCACTTCAATCCGCTGGGCACGCAATTCAGGGCTGGCCACGCTAATTTCTGCTGCTATTAACTCATTAGCCGCGTATAAATACACTTCTTGATCGTCTACAAATTGCAGCAAATCATCATATAACTTTTGAGCTTGCAGTAAGTTGTATGTTACTACAATGATCGGCTTGCTTGTTTTTTCATAGGCAGCCGAAATAAAAAGGGCTCTTGATGATCCCGAAAGACCTGCGGCCAGTTGCTCCTTCAGCCCTCCTGTTACCCCATCAAAAATAGATTGAATATCATTATTTTGTAAGAGAATTTTCTGTAAACTATTCACACTTTCTTCCTCCCCTTAAATGGACGCTTTGCTGTCCGTTCAGCCAAGGCTGTCTGTGTATTGCCCTGGTGGAAAACAGAAAAATGCTTTGGATCGCTGTCCAAAGCTGCTTTAATGTATAAAATAATCGTATTGGTGAAAATCAGGGTTTCTTTGAAGAGACTCCTCACAATCTTCACATATTGTTGTTATTGTCACGTTACCTTCAGAATCGTATTGAACCATCTCTATTCTCTCGTCTTCCGTCAGTGCGTGAATGCCAAGCTGCCGGCTTGAAACAACTGGCTGTTTAAGACTCCCAACTGTCGTTCCGCAATGGCGGCAAACGTAATGAATGGCCATGTGCCTCCTCCTTTGCTGCTAACCTCTACTATGTAGTTAACGTTAGTATAGGCAAAGAAGAAAGCATTTATTCACGTTTGAATGTTATATTCGTTCATTACTTCAAGAAACGGCTTTTCCAACCATGCTTCTACTGCATCCGCACTCTTTGAAACAGCCTGTTTCATTTTTTCCTGCTCATCCTCCGTAAATTTGCCTAATACGTAATCAACCACCTTCATCGGAGGAACTGGGCGGTCAATCCCAATACGGATGCGATTAAAGTTTTGCGTACCAAGATGAGCAATAGTTGACTTTATTCCATTATGCCCGCCTGCACTGCCTTTTTGTCGAAGGCGGATACGGCCGGTTGGCAAGTCTAGATCATCATAAATCACAACAACATCCTCTGTTGCCACATCATAATAGCGCATAACCTCCCCGATGCTTTCTCCGGACAGGTTCATGTATGTAAGCGGCTTAAGCAAAATCGCTTTCTCTGTTCCCTTTCGCACAATCGTATAAACCCCTTTGTGCTTTGCCTCTGTGAGGGGGGAATTGAAACGTTCAGCTAACTCCTCAATCACATCAAAACCGATATTATGCCTCGTACCTGCATATTTTGCCCCCGGATTGCCGAGACCAACAACTAGCTTCATGTTTTGCACCTCAAATTTTTCTTCAATAAATTAATTTAAGTATAACGCACATGCATAAGAAATTATACGCCTAATTCTATTCCATCACTTCTTTCTCCCATAAAAAAGAGGCCGGCTCCAGTAAAAACTGGGCTGGCCTCTTTAATTATATTATTCTTGCGCTGTATTTGTTTCTGCCTCTCTGCCTTCTTCTGCTGCTTCAGGATTGCTATCCTCGGCGGCTTCCTCCACACGCGGAGCAAGAATAGATACAACGACCTCATCATCTTCATGATTAATGATAAACGGATGATTACCACGGATTTCTCCAACAGACAAACTATCACCGATGTTTAAGTGGGAAACATCGACTGTAAGATTTTCAGGGAATTCACTAACTTTGGCTGTCACTGAAAGCTCAAATAGCGGTTGTTGGACAACTCCGCCTTCTTTCGCTCCAGCTGCTTCTCCCTCTAAATCTATCCGGACATTTGAAGTGATCTCGGATGATAAATCTACCGCAAGGAAGTCCGCATGGACAATGTAATTTTTAATGGGATCTTGTTGATAGTCATGCAGAATAACGTTATGTTCTTTTCCATCCACTGCTAAAGAAATCACACCATTGCGGCCAACTTCTTTAATGACTTTAATGAAATCTCCTTCATTGACGAAGACGGATTCTGCTTCCATATCTTTTCCATAAACGACAGCAGGGAAATTTCCTTCCTCACGAAGCTCAGTTTTAGCAGAACGTTGAAATTCTTGACGCTTTTTTGCTTCAAGTACTGAATTCATTAGAGAAACTCACCTTCCTGTATTATGATCTCTGTTTAAAATTTTTGTCCTAAATCATCTATTCCCTGATTTCGTCATACTTAAACATAAAAGGGCAGAATGACTTCTTTTTATCTCTGAATGAAAGACCCGCCGACTTGCTCATAGTCACTTTATAGCAACCAGTGTCTGCCTGCCTAAATAAAAAAGCCCTTCCCTCTAAAACTGAAAAAACAGCTTTTTGGGAAAAGGCTATTTTATTAAGGGGCTGGCGGTTTGGAAAATCTCGCTCGAGCTAAGAGTGACTCTAACAGAAATCCCTCCAACCTTCTATCACGCGAATTGAGCACCTTCTGTTTTTCTTTGCTCAACTGCGCCTCCTTGGGACCCAAGGTCATAAGCTAAGCCGCCCAGAAGGTTAAAGAACAACCTTCCAGACGGCTTGACCTATGCTTGTCGTCGCTAATCGAGCGCCTTCCGCTTTTCTATTGTCCAGCTGGAGGCGCTTAGCGGCTAGTTGACTCCCTGCCCTTTCTTGCGATAAATCAACATCGAATCGCTAACGCTCTTCGTGTTTCCTTTATCTCATGCAGAACCGTCCAGTCCCTACGCCGCTGAACAAGCGCCCTCCGCTTTTCTATTAATCAAATAGAGTGCTGACAGATTGCTCTTCGTGAACGCGAATAATGGCTTCGCTGATCAATGGTGCAATCGATAGCTCTACAATTTTATCAGTCTTCTTCTCTTCAGGCAGGGCAATGGAGTTAGTAATAACCAGTTCTTTAATGTTAGAGTTTTGAATGCGCTCGATCGCTGGACCTGAAAGTACAGGATGCGTACAAGAAGCGTATACTTCTTTTGCTCCATTTTCGATAAGAGCATTTGCTGCAAGTGTAATTGTGCCAGCTGTATCGATGATATCATCGATCAAGATGGCAATCTTTCCATCAATGTTACCAACAATATTCATCACTTCAGCTACGTTTGGTCTTGGGCGACGCTTATCGATAATAGCAATCGGTGCTTTTAAGCGATCAGCCATTTTACGTGCGCGTGTTACTCCGCCATGATCTGGAGAAACAATAACGACATCATCTCCGCTGAAGTTCTTTCCTTTAAAGTAATCAGATAAGATTGGTACACCCATTAGATGATCGATTGGTATATCAAAGAATCCTTGAATTTGCGGTGCATGTAGATCAAGCGTAATCACGCGAGTAGCTCCAGCCGTTTCAAGTAAGTTTGCTACCAACTTAGCTGTGATTGGCTCACGAGCGCGGGCTTTGCGGTCCTGACGTGCATAACCATAGTAAGGAATGACAATATTAATCGTTTTAGCAGAGGCTCTTTTTAGAGCATCAATCATAATGAGTAATTCCATTAGATTTTCATTGACCGGTGCGCTTGTTGATTGAACAACGTATACGTCACAGCCGCGAATACTCTCTTCAATATTAATTTGTATCTCTCCGTCACTAAAACGCTTCACGGAGCATTTCCCTAATTCTACGCCGATCGTTTCAGCAATTTCTTCAGCAAGTTTGCGGTTAGAATTAAGAGAAAAGATTTTCAACTTCGGATCTAAATACTGATTATGCATGGGTGGACCTCCGCCTTTATTTTTTAAGATTTAATTTTTCTACATAATTTTCTTTGTTTACTTGACGGGCACGAGCAATAGATAAAGCTTCACCAGGTACGTCGTTTGTAATCGTAGAGCCTGCTGCTACATATGCTCCCTTGCCTACTGTAACTGGGGCTACAAGATTAGAATTGCAGCCGATGAATGCATCATCTTCAATCTTTGTTAAAAACTTATTTTTTCCATCATAGTTAACTGTAATGGAACCACAGCCGATGTTTACTCCGCTTCCTACTTCCGCGTCCCCGATATAACTTAAATGGGAAGCTTTGCTGCCTTTGCCAAAGACAGTTTTTTTAATTTCAACAAAATTACCGATCTTTGCTTCATCACTGATTTGAGAAGCCGGGCGAATGTGTGCAAATGGCCCAATAGCCACGCGAGAACCAATTTCACTATCGGCCGCTACAGAATGGCGAACAACAGTATGATCTCCGACTTGGCAATTAGTGATTTCACTATTTGGTCCAATTTCACAGTCAGCACCGATCACTGTATTTCCCGATAAGACGGTTCCAGGGTAAAGCACTGTATCCGAACCGATGACAACATCCGGACCGATAAATGTGTTTTCTGGACTGATGAGCGTGACACCATTGCGCATATGCTGCTCATTAATACGTTCACGCATAATCTTCTCTGCCTGACTTAAAGCCACGCGATCATTTACACCTAATGTTTCATTAAAATCCTCTGTTTGATAAGCTGCTACTTTTTCTCCAGCTTTCTTAAGAATTTCAATTACATCTGGCAAATAGTATTCACCTTGAGCATTATCATTCGATACTTTTTTCAACGTATCAAATAGATAGCGGTTATCGAAGCAATAAGTGCCTGTATTGATTTCCTTTACTTGCCGTTCTTCGTCTGTTGCATCTTTATGCTCAACGATCTTCTCGACCATTCCTTGCTCGTTTCGAATGATCCGTCCATAGCCGTCTGGCTGCTCTGTATAAGCTGTTAAAATTGTTGCCTTCGCCTGCTGTTCTGTATGATAATGAACAAGCTGCTCCATAGTAGAAGACTTAATAAGTGGTGTATCACCGCAAACAACGAGTGTGCAGCCCTCTTCTTCTCCAAGAATAGCTTCTGCCTGCATGACTGCATGAGCAGTACCAAGCTGCTCTTCCTGCAAAGCAAATTCACTCTTTTCACCAAGATAGCCTTTTACTTTTTCTGCTCCATGGCCAACAATTGTAACAATTTTATTTGTATGTAAATCAGATATTTGATCAATCACATGCTCTACCATCGGTTTACCACAGACAGGGTGAAGCACTTTATAAAGCTTAGACTTCATCCGTGTGCCTTTTCCTGCCGCAAGAATGACAGCATAAATATTCGTCATTGAGGGTCCCCCTATAACTTTTTATCCTTATTGACTATATCTTAAAAGGGCTCTTATTTCAAGACAGCTTAAAAAACGACAAATTTTTGTCAATGAATATTCGGATTTTTAAAGGAATGTAAGAAAGAAGATGCCAAAAGGGAAATATGAGTGGAAATGGAGGTGTTTTTTTCAATGAAAAAAGAGCCATACATTTGAAGTAGGCTCTTGTTGCATGTAAATTTATGAAGCTCCTGCTTCTTCTAATTCCACTTCTTCCAATTCTCCCAGACGGTGATACTCAGCTAAAACAGCATCTTGGATTTTACCGCGTGTGTTGGAGTTGATTGGATGGGCAATATCACGAAACTCGCCATCTGGCGTACGTTTGCTTGGCATAGCAACAAACAAACCATTGTTGCCGTCAATTACACGGATATCATGAATAACAAATTCATTGTCCAACGTAATTGATGCAATCGCTCTCATGCGGCCATCCGTATTTACGCGTCTTAGTCTCACATCAGTTACTTCCACTCTGTTCACCCCTTTTTCCCCTATATAAAAAGCTTAAACTAACTATTCAATAATATTTCAAATATTCCTTCTTTTTTTTGAAAAAATTTTACTTTATTTTGTATAAAAAAACACCCGTGATGATTTCACGAGTGTTTCGAAACGGAAAAAACTGATTTTAGAGATGGATATGCCAGTCAAAACCACCATTTCTACCAATCAACATGCTGGCGAAGAAAAGCGTTTCCAACTCTTGGTTACTCGTATTATTTTACGAGGGCAATTACTTCAATTTCGACTTTCACATCTTTAGGCAGCCTTGCCACTTCCACGCAGGAACGGGCTGGTTTATGTTCACCAAAGTATTGGCTGTACACGTCATTCACTGCCCCGAATTCTTCCATGTCAGCGATGAAGACTGTAGCCTTCACGACTGTATCCAAGGAAGCTCCAGCTTCAGCTAAAACAGCCTGAAGATTTTTAAATACTTGATGAGTTTGCTCGGTTACATCTCCATTTACTAATTCCCCTGCAGGTGTTAATGGGATTTGACCAGAACTATAAAACATGTTATTTACAATAATCCCCTGAGAATATGGGCCAATGGCCGCTGGTGCTTGATTTGTCGCTACTACTTTCATTTTAACCTCTCCTTATGAAAACTGTATGTTTTTGGAAAAATAATTTCCTTCTACTACAGAAATAGCAGACGTGCGAACATTTACATCTTGCAGCTTAACAAGTGATATGTAATCCTCTACGAGTCTTTCCTCGTCATGTTCTGCTTCAACGAGGACAGCAATTCCTGCTACAGAAGCATTAAACTCTGCTAACAGACTGATCATTCCATTTATCGTCCCGCCAGCCTTCATAAAATCATCTACAAGCAACACCTTGGATCCTTCTTTCAAACTGCGCTTTGCGAGCACCATCGTTTGTATGCGCTTTGTAGAACCCGATACATAATTAATGCTGACAGTCGGGCCCTCTGTTACTTTGCTGTCCCGACGAACGACAACAACCGGAACATTCAAATGTGAGGCAATGGCATGGGCGATGGGAATGCCTTTTGTTGCTACTGTCATGATGGCATCAATCTCCATGCCTGCATAAGCAGAGGCAAGAAGTTTGCCGACTTGATGAATAACTTGCGGATGACCAAGCAGGTCCATCATGTATAAATAGCCGCCAGGAAGAAGTCTCTCGGGGCTTTCAATTTGTTCGCAAAGATTTGCGATAAATTTTCGTGCTTCTATCTCACTAACTTTTGAGAAATATTTAACCCCACCAGCAGCTCCCGGAATGGTTTGAAGAGAGCCAATGCCGCGCTGTTCAAACGTTTCCTTCACAATAGACAAGTCTTCACTAATAGATGATTTTGCCGATCCGTACCGTTCGGCAAAAAAAGTAAGTGAAACAAGCTGCTGTGGATGCTCCAGTAAATAATGTGTCATGTCAATTAACCGTTCACTTCGACGAAACTTCATGTTCTGTTCGACCCTCCTAAGGAGTAAATCCGAATATTTAATTTTAAATATATCTTAACATACGGGTTCAATCAACAGGAATCCCTTCTCCTAGCATTCTGACTGCGTATACCTGGTCGCAAAAGCCTCTTAAGCCGTTGCAAACCCGGTGCATTCTAGAATCATGCTGCATTAGTCCAAAAACGGTTGGTCCGCTTCCACTCATCAGCACAGCATCTGCTCCAAATCGTTCCATCTGTTCTTTAATTTGAGCCACTTCCGGATAGAGCTTTAATGTCACAGACTCCAGAACATTGCCAAGATGAGCGCACATTTTATGATAATCCTTCGTTTCAATGGCAGACATCATTGCCTGTGTATTAGGATGCCGCAAGCCGTCAATCTTTAAATTTTTGTACACTTCAGCTGTGGACACACCGATTGTCGGTTTAGCAAGAACCACCCAGCAATTCGGGGGAGCTGGAAGGTGCTGTATTTTTTCTCCCCGTCCCTTGGCTAAAGCGGTGCCGCCGTATACACAAAAAGAAACATCGGAACCAATCTCCGCTCCGAGAGTCGCTAGTTCGTCTAGACTTAACCCTAGATCCCATAGCTTGTTTAGCCCCTTCAATGTAGCAGCGGCGTCACTGCTGCCGCCTGCTAGACCAGCAGCTACCGGGATCACCTTTTCAATGCCAATCGCTACACCTGAACGAATGCCGTACCTTTCTTTAAGCAGCATCGCTGCCTGGTAAGCTAAGTTACGTTTATCATCCGGAACAAAACGGTTATGGGATATAATTTTAATTTCATCTTTTGCGAGTGGTTCCAATTCAATTCGGTCTGCCAGATCTACTGTTGTCATGATCATCTCTACCTCATGATATCCATCCGCACGTTTATGTAGCACATCGAGCGTTAAATTAATCTTCGCCGGTGCTTTCATCATTATTTTCACAATAGGCCACCTACTTTGTGCACATTACAGTTTAGCTTATTTTATCATAAAGTCGATTAGGAGTTGTAAATATGATGTGTGATGGAGCAATTTTCTATGTAAAAAAGGATCGGGGTTTCCCCGATCCCTTAGCGGCTTTTTAATTAGAAGTTAGCTAAAAGTGTCAGCGCTTGTTGACGAGCTGGTTTTCTGCCAGTTCAATTGCTCGTTTGACCATGTTACCCGCGTCACGGGCTGTAATTCCGCCCCAGCCTTCCCGTTGAACAGTGTCATAAAACCCTAACTCCTTCGCAAGCTCTTCTTTCAATTGGTCAGACATAATTCCTCTTCTTCTGCCCATTAGTTGCCCTCCTTTTGCCGCCATTTATAGCTTAACCAGCCTATTTAAAACGATTAGCGGAAAATGAAGGGAAGCCTTCAAAAGCAGAGAGCGCTCGTTTAGCACGATAGGCAGTTGGAGGGCTGACTGAAAGAGCCCGTTCTTTGGCTCTGCAGACAGGCCGAAACTGCCGTACGTGTTAGCGCTTGGAGCTGGACAGCATCAAAAGCAGAGAGCGCTCGTTTGGCCTCTATGAAATACTATTTATTAAAAAGTTTGCTTTTCTTTTGGTCGGGGAAAAGTTAAGTGTCTCCCAGGTGACTAACTTTAAACCAATAAAAAAGCAGTAAACAATATTGTTTACTGCAAAATTAAACGGCGCTTCCTGCTGCGTCTTCAAACGTTAATTCTACTGTTTCTGTTAACACATCTGCATAGCTGTACGATACTCTTTCAAATGCGTTTTCATCTTGATCCAATTCTACAACAAAGACTGCTTGATATGTTTCAGCTAGAACCCCAGATCGCTCAATAGTTTTACGGCGTCCCCCGTTCGCTTTCAACAAGAGTCTTTTTCCTAAATTTGAATCAAGGGATTTTTTAATGTCGGCTAATGTTTTTGGCATCCGCTTCCACCTCACTATTTTTATAATAACATGATTTAAATAGCAAGTCAAATAAATAAAATATTTTATCAACCCGCGCCCCCTTTTGTCAACGTTTTTTATTTTACAAAAACCTGCTTTTTTCATCATATTTTTAGCGTTCCCAATAATCCAATAACCATGACAAAATTGTTTTTCGCCTTCTTTATTCTTCCTCAGACTGGTTAAACGGCATGCCAATGCGGAGCACTCCTTTTGTTTCAACTCCCCCCAACCCTTTATTACCTGTCAGTGTATTTCTCAACACTTCTCTGACATCGACAAGCTCATTGAAAGGTGTAAAGCCAATTTTAGAGGAGATGTAGACCGGATCCAGTGCATGAATATTTACACGGAAGGGAGAACTAGCAAAGTTGGCTCCTGCCCGTATTAAAGATTCAAAATGTGACTGGCACGCTCCAGCAAAAATAACCAATTGATCTAAGTGAGGGACTTTCTTTCTCGCCAATCGAACCGTTTGTACAAAATATTTTGAATGTCGGTAGGCCTTTATATCTGATTTGCTTCCTTTCGTTTTTGAATATGAATCATGCCCCGTTATGACTAAGATATCGGGGCGATATTCGTCGATTAATGCTGAGATTTTTTTGGGCATTTCTTCTTCCAGACAGTGTATGCCATAAACCGGAAGACCGATTTTTTCATAAGCGGCCAAGCATTTTTTTAAATAATTGGGGTCACCATCCATGTGTAGTACTCTGCCTGGTATTTGAAAAACATCATTTTCATTCCGATAACAATCTGTTGCCCTGTACTCCTGCTTTTCTTTAATTAATTCTAGCTCTTGTCTAAATAGGTGCAGCGACTGCTCTTCTCGCATTCTCGTAGCGCGTGTCATTCTTTTTTGTTCATCAGGGTCTACTTCTAACAAATCGGAGAACGGGGCGTCTGCAATCAGCCGATAATCTTCTCCTGACAAAATAGCTATTTTGCCTTCTTCCGTATCTTTGATTTCCATTACTCTAAACAAAATGTCGTTCCCATAAGACGGGCGGCTGACAATAGAATTAATACGAATCACCATGTGATCATCCCCGTTAATTTTTACTCTTCCGATTATCTTATGCAGGAAATGCCCAATTGGGGAATGTACTTCTATATTTATGAAAGAAAAACTCTCAAAGTAAAATATCCGCCTGCAAATTGAGGCGGATACTCTGTTAACAAAAAACTGGGCAAAGGGCATTGGCGAGCCGAGCAAACTCCTCTAGGGAAAGAGACTCTCCTCTTCTAGAAGGCTCGATTTCTGCTTGGCTAAGCGCCTCTATAATCTGGTCTTTCTTTTCTTTCCCTGCAGGCAGCTGGTTTGTTAGATTATTTAAGATTGTTTTTCGTCGCTGGGCAAAAGAAGCACGTGTCACTGTAAAGAAAAATTCTTCGTTAATTACTTCTACAGCCGGCTGCTCTCGTCTCAGCAATTTAATAACAGCAGAATCAACGTTCGGTTGCGGCATAAAGACCGTTTTAGGCACAATAAAAGCTGTTTCTGCTTCCATATAATATTGAATGGCAATTGACAGAGAACCGTAGTCTTTCGTACCAGGCTTGGCTGAGATACGATCGGCTACCTCTTTTTGAAGCATGACAACAATCCCCTTAAAAGGAACCTTGTCCTCAAGCAGCTTCATAATAATTGGCGTTGTCACATAGTAAGGCAAGTTTGCCACTACCATTAACTGTTCACAGCCTTCAAATTCCTGTCCAGCTATTTGAGCAACGTCTGCTTTTAGAACATCTTCGTGAATGACCTTTACATTGTCATAAGGAGAAAGCGTATCCGACAAAATGGGAAGAAGACGCTGATCAATTTCAAATGCAACCACTTTTCCTGCACTCCGGGCCAAATGTTCCGTTAAAGCACCAATTCCCGGACCGATTTCAATCGCTCCGGTCTCCTTTGTCAGCTCGGCTGTTTCCGTAATTCTGCGTAAAATATTCGGGTCAATTAAAAAATTCTGTCCTAAGCTTTTTTTGAAAGAAAAACCGTACTTTTCTAATATCTCTTTCGTTCGCGTAGGAGTAGCAATATCTTTCATGTCTTTTCCTCCTGCAACACTTCTTTTAAGGCACGGGCAAATTGTTCCCGTGTAATTTGGAACATGAGTAGCCGTTTGTACAGCTGCTTTCCATTCGTATAGCCAATTCGCAGCTTTTCACCAAGCTTCTGTCTTCTTTCCTTTGCTTGCGCTCCTCCAATTAATCCGGCATCGACCAAATCCTCTTTGGAAATTTGCTCTACTGCTTCTTTTTCAACAGTCTGGGCGTCTTTTAATGCTTTGCGGATTGCCTCGATAGAAGCATGCTCCACGCCGACACCTCTTCCTCTTTTCTCAATCGCTTCATGCTTCGGCAAAAAAGCATGCTTACAATCCGGCACACGTTCAGCAACAATATGTCTAATCCGTTCTCCTGGATAATCGGGATCTGTGAAGACGATCACGCCTCTTGTTTCTTGTGCCAATTTAATTCTCTCAATAACAGCTTCTGAAACGGCTGAGCCGTTTGTTTCAATCGTATCCGCATTTACCGCTCTCTTAATCGCTGTTGTGTCATCTTTTCCTTCTACTACGATGATTTCTTTTATTTTCATATGATCGATCACCGCTCAATAGAGAAAAGCTTATGGGCATTTTCAGTTGTTATGCGTGCGACTTCCTCGTAATCCATCCCTTTTAGCTCAGCAATTTGCTCTGCAACCAATTTTACATAAGCCGGTTCATTCCGTTTGCCACGATAAGGATGAGGAGCGAGATATGGACAGTCCGTTTCGATGAGCAAATTATCAAGCGGAATATCAACCGCTACTTCTTTTGGCTTTTTAGCATTCTTAAATGTAACAGGGCCGCCAAGGGAAATATAAAAGTTCATCGCTACACATTCACGCGCGGTTTCTACACTGCCGCTAAAACAGTGCATAATCCCACCGACTTCCTCGGCTCCTTCTTCCTTCAAAATCTCAACGATGTCTTGTGTGGCTTCCCGATTGTGAATAATGATAGGAAGCTTTACTTTTTTAGCGAGCTGGATTTGCTTACGAAATACTTCTTTCTGAACATCCTTAGGCGACTTGTCCCAATGATAGTCAAGCCCCATTTCTCCTAAGGCTACGACTTTCGGGTGTGCCGCCAGCTCTTCCAGCCAAGCAATATCCTCTTCTTCCATGTCGATGGCGTCTACTGGATGCCATCCGACACTGGCATACAGAAATTCATATTTTTCAATAAGTTCAAGGGCTTTTTGAATCGTTGGACGGTCAAAACCAACAACGACCATGGTTTCTACTCCAGCTGCTCTAGCCCGCTCAATTACTTCTTCTATATCTTCATTATACTGTTCAGCATTTAAATGAACATGCGTATCGAATAGCACTCTTTTCATCCTTTCTAAAAGAAAAACATAGACGTTCCCGTCGAATAATCGTTCCACGTGAAACATTCTATGTTTTTCGATCGACTCATTTATTTAATCCGTGAACCGTTTGGCAAGCTTTCATCTACACTTACTAATGATAATACGCCATCAGCCTTACCAGCAAGAATCATGCCTTGTGACAGTTCTCCACGCAATTTAACAGGCTTTAAGTTAGCGACAACGATTACTTTGCGGCCGACCAACTCTTCTGGCTTGTAAAATTCAGCGATACCTGAAACGACCTGACGCTTTTCAAAACCGAGATCCAACTGCAGCTTTAACAATTTGTCAGCTTTTTTAACTGGTTCCGCTGCAATAACTGTTGCTGAACGCAGATCGACATTCATGAAATCATCAATTTTTATTTCCTCTGTTAACTCTACTTTCGGCTCTTCTTTTTTCTCAGGAGTCCCTTGCATTTTTTCTTTAATATAAGTGATTTCTTCCTCAATATCCAGACGAGGGAAGATTGGTTCTCCTTTTTTTACTACTGTCGTTCCTTCCGGTATTAGTCCAAATTGAGACAGACTATCCCATGATTGCAGTTTTTCATCCTGAATATTCAGCTGCTCAAAAATCTTCTTTGGCGTCTGTGTTAAAAATGGCTTCAAAAGAACAGCCATTCGGCGGAGCGATTCTGCTAAGTGTGCCATGACATCGCCAAGCTTATCTTTCTCTTCCTCTTTAGCAAGCACCCATGGCTGTGTTTCATCAATGTACTTATTCGTACGGCTAACGAGCTGCCAGAGAGCTGACAACGCAACGGAAAACTCCATTTTTTCCATCGCTTCTTCATACTGCTTGACTGTTTCCATGTTCAACTGTTGAAGCTGCTTGTCAAATTCCCCATTCGATCCTTTATATGTTGGAATGACACCGTCAAAGTATTTATTGATCATTGCAACAGTCCGGTTTAGCAAGTTGCCTAAATCGTTGGCTAGATCGTAATTAATCCGTTCAACAAAGCCTTCCGGTGTAAAGACGCCGTCTGAACCAAATGGTACTTCACGAAGTAAATAATAACGAAGGGCATCCAATCCATAACGGTCAATCAACGTAACGGGATCTACTACATTACCTTTTGACTTCGACATCTTCCCGTCTTTCATGAGCAGCCATCCATGAGCAAATACTTTTTTAGGAAGCGGCAAGTCAAGCGCCATCAGCATAATTGGCCAGTAAATCGTATGGAAACGGACAATCTCCTTGCCGACAAGATGGACATTAGCCGGCCAATATTTTTGATATCTCTCATCATGATCGGTGCCATAGTCAAGGGCTGTAATATAGTTAGAGAGCGCATCGATCCACACGTAAATAACATGCTTAGGATCACCCGGTACTTTAATGCCCCAATCAAACGTTGTACGTGAGACAGCCAAGTCCTCTAGTCCCGGTTTAATAAAATTGTTAATCATCTCATTTTTGCGGGATTCCGGTTGGATAAAGTCCGGGTTCTCTTCATAATATTCAAGCAGTCGGTCAGCATATTTGCTCATCTTAAAGAAATAAGACTGTTCTTTTACTTTCTCAACAGGGCGACCGCAGTCCGGGCAGTTGCCATTTTCCAACTGGCGCTCTGTAAAGAAAGATTCACAAGGTGTACAGTACCAGCCCTCATATTCGTCTAGATAAATATCCCCTTGATCTAATAACTGTTTAAAGATTTTTTCAACAATGTCCTTATGACGAGTTTGCGTTGTACGGATAAAATCATCATAAGAAATATCTAACTTGTCCCATAACTCTTGAATGCCAGAGACAATATTGTCGACATACTGCTGTGGAGTTACTCCTGTTTCTTCTGCTTTCCGTTGAATTTTTTGTCCGTGTTCATCGGTACCTGTTAAGTACATGACATCAAATCCGCGCAGTCTCTTATAACGCGCCATAGCGTCACCTGCTACCGTTGTATAAGCATGTCCAATATGGAGATTTCCACTCGGATAATAAATCGGTGTCGTTAGATAAAATGTGTTTTTTTGATCATTCATCTTGTACCCCTCCTTGAAACGCTGATTCTTATGTAGAAAAGCCCTCACCCGGCGGTTGAGAGCTTTCTTTTACATTCATGCCCCTAGCGGACAATTCATACTAAATTTTATTGACATTATGACTATTATACAAAAAAAATATACATAGGACGCCGTTAAAGAGCCACTTCTTTTATTTTCTCTTATTCCGTAGCAATTGTAAATATTAAACTCTCTTATCTCTTTGATTTTTAATGGATTCGACATCAATACTAGGTCATTCGACATTTTTTTTATTTCTCTTTTTCCAATTTGTTACTAATCTTTGAAAAACCTTAATATATCAGTATTTTAAGCGCTTTACATTCCCTGGTAAAATTACATTTTCTTGTTGACGATGTTGGGAATAGCTGGTATGATAAGATCATAAGTGAAAAATATGTCGAAAATTGACGATTAAACTTTATATTTTTTAAATAAACAAGTTTGGAAGGAGCAAAAAAAATGAAATCAACAGGTATTGTTCGTAAAGTTGACGAATTAGGACGGGTGGTTATTCCAATCGAACTTCGCCGCACATTAGGTATTGCGGAGAAAGATGCTCTAGAAATTTACGTAGATGATGATAAAATCATTCTTAAAAAATACAAACCTAGCATGACTTGTCACATTACAGGAGAAGTTTCTGATGACAATATCAAGCTTGCAGGCGGAAAATTAATTCTTAGCCGCGAAGGTGCAGAACAATTGATGAAAGAAATTTCCGAGTCATTTGCTTCTACAAAATAAAAACGAGCCAACGGGCTCGTTTTTATTTTGGCTCTTTTCTGGAAAATAGAAATCAATACCTCATAGCAACCAAATTTGTAAAAACTCCCTTTATTCTATGTGATAAGCCTGATACACATCCCGTTTTCCCATATTTCGATCAACAGCCGTCTGCTTAATAGCTTCTTTTGTAGAGAAATTTTTTTCGTTGATATAATAATGAACATGGTCAACGACAGAGTAAGAAGACCACCATTCTTCAGTTTCCTCTTCTTCTGCTTTTTCATTTCCTTCGACGATTAAACAAAATTCCCCAAGGATATCCTCTTCTTTTGACCAGACAATTGCCTCTGCTATCGTACCTCGCAAAAACTCTTCAAACTTCTTTGTCAATTCCCGGCACAATACAATTTTTCGGTCCTCTCCCAATATTTCAGCCATGAAAGCGAGTGTGTCCTTTAACCGGTGTGGGGATTCATACAGAATAAATGTGCTGCGTATTTTATTCAACTCGACTAACTGTGCTTTCTTTTCTTTTTTGTATCGGCTTAAAAAGCCATAGAAATAAAATGGCTGGGGAGCAAGTCCTGAAGCAATGAGAGCTGTTAGTGCGGCATTTGCTCCAGGCAGAGGAACTACCGTTAATCCCTCGGCTATAACAGCGGAAGTTAGCTCATAACCCGGATCTGAAATAGATGGCATTCCCGCATCGCTGACCAAGGCTACTTTTTCCCCCTGTCTGATGCGTTCGAGAAGCTGCTTTCCACTCGTTTCTTTGTTATGTTCATGATAGCTTGTTATCGGAGTAGCGATCTCAAAGTAATTACAGAGTTTTTTTGTATTGCGTGTATCTTCGGCAGCAATGACATCAGCTTCTTTCATGATTCGAATGGCCCGGAAAGTCATATCCTCTAAATTACCGATTGGTGTAGGAACGAGGTAAAGAGCTCCTTGCTCATCAATAAAACTTTTTTGCTTAACTATCATAGCGGCTGCCCTCCCTTTGCAAATAATTAATTTTTTGCTTTCGTGTCAGCTGTTTAAAGGCATATTCCGCCTGCATGGCTTCTGTTACTGTATGAAATTTTTCCCAATGAATCAGTCGCACCGGCCCTCTGCCTCGTGTATATTTTGCCCCTTTACCAGAGTTATGGGCCTTCAGTCTTTTCTCTAAGTCTGTCGTGTACCCTCCATAGAACGAATGATCCTTGCACTCCAACACGTAGAAAAAATGATCAGTGTTTTTCTCCATATAACATCTCTCTTACTTCTGCTGTATATTCACCCTGCTCATCATATACGAATAATGGCGACAATATTTTCAAATCAGGCGCCCCATCTTTCGTACCCTCGATGAGAACCGTATTGGCCTCTTTTCCCATTTTCGGATAAACAAAACGAAGTCGCTTAGGCTCTAGACGATATTTCCTCATCAACGTCACTAAATCCAATAACCTTCCCGGGCGATGAACGAACGCTGCTTTTCCACCTTGTTTCAAGAGCTCACTGCTTGAGCGGATACAATCCTCTAGTGTACAGTGAATTTCATGACGGGCAATGGCCAAATGTTCATTCATATTTAATTCTTTATGAGAGGGTGTGACAAAATAGGGAGGGTTACAGGTCACGACGCTGTGCTTTTCATATCCTAATTGTGCTGGTGCCTCTTTCAAATCTCCATGTACCATGGAGATTCTGTCTTCGAGACCATTGTATGCAATGCTGCGGACAGCCATATCATATAGCCGCTCTTGAATTTCTACACCGATGATTGGAACGCTTGTTTTCGCACTCATTAATAGTGGCACGACTCCATTTCCAGAACATAAATCAACAATGGAACCCTTCTTAGTTGGAAGATAGGCAAACCTCGCGAGAAGGACTGCATCAAGGGAAAAAGCAAAAACAGACGGACTTTGAATAATTCGCAGCTCCTCCGCCAATAAATAATCGAGCCTTTCATCATCCTTTAATAGTACCATTCTTTCTTTCCTCCTGTTTTTACAAAAAAGAAAGACTGTCCAGGCAGGCCCGACTGTCACTTCACTTAGGAAGAATGTCATCTCTCCTTAAATGATTGACAGCTCCGGCATTAGCCTTCATGGACAGCCTCATTAGCATGCTCTATTACTTTTTATTTAAAAATGATAAACAAAACAAGCAATCTTCGTCTTTACGCGGACTTCCAAAATGAATATTGCAAATATGAAAACCTTCTTGATAAAGTCTGGCAAGGTTATCATAGCCTTCACCTATATCCATCAGCTTTGAAAAGTTTTTACTGCTGGCCTCTTTGTCCATCTCTTGTCCAACTTGATTATGCGAAAGCTCAATCTCTTCAAGCCGGCGTCGTAAATGATCATTCTCTAACCGTAATGAATGATTTTCTTCCATCATTTTTGTTAAACCCTTTTTCAAATCTCCAAGCTGTTTATACAACTGGCTGATTTGCATTTCCATATCACTGACCGAATCAAGAAATTCTTTTTTTTTCACCCGTTCCACCCCATTACTCTGTGGCTTGTACTGACACGGCACCTTCCGCCCCAATTTCATCAATGGTGAATTCAAGGATCCGCTCGTGATTGAATACTTCTACTTGAAGCACCCGTTCTAAAATATTCAAACCGACAACTTTTCCGGCACCATGAGGGGTGTTTACTTTTGTACCTATATCAGGAAGAATCTCTTTTGCTGCTTCATATTCATCGTTCTCATATTTTAAGCAGCACATTAAACGACCACACAAACCTGAAATTTTAGTCGGGTTTAATGAGAGGTTCTGATCCTTCGCCATTTTTATTGAAACTGGCTCGAAATCTCCCAGAAAAGTCGAGCAGCAAAGCATTCTGCCACATGGACCAATCCCGCCAAGCATTTTGGCTTCGTCACGAACACCGATTTGCCGAAGTTCAATTCTTGTTCGGAAAATGGCAGCGAGATCTTTTACAAGCTCCCGGAAATCGACTCTTCCGTCTGCCGTAAAATAAAAAATAACCTTATTGCGATCAAACGTATATTCAACATCAACAAGCTTCATATCCAACTTATGTTCAGAAATTTTCTCACAGCAGATCTCGAAAGCTTCTTCTGCAGCTGTTTTGTTTTCTTCAACAATTAAGCGGTCTTTCTGATCAGCTTTACGGATGACTTTCTTCAAAGGAAGGACGATATCATCATCCTCTACCTTTTTCGGCCCTACTACTACTTCACCGTGTTCTACGCCTCTCGCTGTTTCTACAATTACATGGTCGTTTTTTTCAACGCCCAGATCCATTGGATCAAAATAATATATTTTACCCGCTTTTTTAAAACGTACTCCTACTACGTCATACAAAGGATGCTCCCCCCTGCAATTTTAGCACAAGCTGCTCCATTAGCAGCTGTGGATTCATATTAGCATCAAGTTTCCGCTTTGCTTCTAAAATAGCAGTTATCTGCTCTGTTGTATTTACAATGGAAGAATGAAGAGCTGTGTTCTTAAGCAAGGCAAGCTGGTCAGGATAAGCAAGACCTTGTTCTTCTCCTGTTTGGATGGACAACAAATCTTTGAAAAGCAGCAGTAAAAGATCGAGTGCCAGACTTACTTGTTGTTTATCTTTAAAATGCCCATTAAAGTCCTCCTGCAATTTTACCATTGCTTCCAATGGATTTTTGAGTAGGACTTCGTATAATTTTAACACTATCTTGCGTGACTGTGCAAACCACTCCTCGGTACCCAGACGAAACGCCTCATCAAAGTTGTTTGTCAGCCTTGAAACCAGTGCAGCCATTGGCAGGGAAACTTCTTTTTCAACGAGTTTATTTTTTAGGAGAGCTGGGGGCAGCGGTTTAAAAGAGAGGAGCTGACAACGAGAAATAATCGTTGGAAGCATTCGCTGCGCCTGTTCAGTCAAAAGCAAGGCGACTGTGTCTGCTGCTGGTTCCTCTAAAAACTTTAGCAAACTATTAGCAGCGCTCGCAGTCATCTTGTCTGCGTGGTTGATAATGTATATTTTCCTGTTCGCTTCTACAGCTGTTTTGCTAAATTCTTGTTGAAGGAATACAATCTGTTGTTTTTTGATCGATAAGCCGTCAGGCTCTACCATATGAACATCAGGATGGTTGCCGCTGTCAATCCGCCGGCAATTGCTGCACTCATTGCAAGGCATGGTCCCTTCTTTACAAAGCAAACTTTTGGCAAAATAAAAGGCGGTCTTTTTCTTACCTGTCCCCGGATCCCCCTCAAACAGGTAAGCATGAGCCACCCGGTCTTTTGCCAGGCTGTTTGTAATCATTTTGAGCACAATAGGCTGCATTTCATTTAAATCTTTCCATATATCGGACACTTTCATCCCCGCCTATGTGTATAAGTTTATAATTAATCCCTTGATCTCGCCAATTTGGCCTAATAAATCAACGGATGACTTTTCCTGCTTCATTACATCCTCTGTTAATTGAATTAATTTCTCGTCGATGGTTTCAACAGTTTTTAACTTGCGCCCTTCGCCGAATTGATTCCACGTATGCGAATTCTTCAAATTCATGCCAAAATCTACTGCTTCTTTAATAAACCGTCGTACGAGCGTCTTGTATTTAGCCATATCCTGGAAGGTTCGCGAGCGGGCCAATCTCTCTCCCGCTCCCTCAATATCAGCCAACAATTTTGTCAGCTGCTCTGTTTTCATTTGCTGGCTCTGATGCTGCACAAGTCCTGCAAATTTCGACTGTCCTGTCTGCTCTAGCTTCTGATCTGTCCGTAGCTTATCTATATTAAAGTTTATATCTTTGTTGATTTTCATCATCTATTCCCCTATTAAAATTGATGAAATTGCTCTACTGGCAAGACAAATACTGTGGCTCCACCCACCGGAACTTCTACAGGATAAGGAACATAAGAATCAGCGTTGCCTCCCATTGGTGAAACAGGTGCTACCATCTGATCACGTGACTGGCAGTTATCCTTAATAATAGCGAGTGCCCGATCAAGCCGAATATCATCTGTTCCGATGATAAATGTAGTATTTCCTGCTTTTAAAAAGCCGCCTGTTGTAGCAAGTTTTGTTGCACGGAAATTATTCTCTATTAAAGCTTGTGATAAACGATGGCTATCCTGATCCTGTACCACTGCCAAAATTAATTTCATTCCTCTTCCTCCTCTATCCTCTTTTTTCTATTATACCAAGAAAAAGATTGTTTTTTTGAATTGTACAAACAATATTGTGAAAAAAGAACCCCTTTCTCAGGAATTCTTTCATCATTACTGGCAAAGAGATCGCTCCTTAATCTTAGCCAAAATTAACTTTAGACTCTCCTGATACACAGATTCCATAGAAGCTTCTGCATTTATAACGGCAATTCGGTCTGGAAATTTGTCCGCCAACTGCAAATATCCTTCTCTTACTTTTTTATGGAAAGATAAAGCTTCTAAATCTAAACGGTTCACTTCCCGCTCTTTATGCGCTTTAATCCGATCCAGACCAATTTCCGGACGAACATCAAATAATAAAGTGAGATGAGGCATTAGTTCTCCAATCGCGAACCGGTTGATTTCATAGACCTCTTCCACGCCTAATCCTCTCGCATATCCTTGATAAGCAAGAGAACTATCGATGAAACGGTCACAAAGCACGATATGACCTTCCTCAAGAGCAGGACTCACCTTTTCCACGAGATGCTGTCTTCTTGCTGCAGCATATAATAGTGCTTCTGTCCGCCCATCCATTGAGATGTTTTCTTTATTTAAAATGACCTTCCGTATTTGCTCAGCTATAGAAATGCCGCCTGGTTCACGTGTGGCCATAACGACTTGCCCCTCTTCCTCAAGCCTTTGCGCAAGCATTTGGATAATGCTTGTCTTGCCAGCTCCCTCTGGGCCTTCAATGGTAATAAATAGTCCTTTTCTCATACAGTCCTCCACCTGGTTAGTTAGTAGCCGTTTCCTTTGTAAAAACAGCCAATTGATTTTCTCGCAACCGCTGTCCCCCTTGTATATGTACCCCTTGGGCGTGTAACTTCTCTATCGCCACAGCTTGTTCCTTGGATATCTTTTCCCCACTTATAATCAAAGGAATCCCCGGAGGATAAGGAATAACCGTTTCAGCTGCTATTCTATCTGCCGATTCCTGGATAGCTATCCATTCTATTTGGCATTTCTCCTGTGCTGTGTAGGGCAAGACTAGTGGAGATATTTTCTCCTGTTGGAGAATAGGGATGCTGTTAGAAGCATGCGATTGTCTCTCTTCTATTATAATCTCTGACAGCCTTTTTTCGGCATGGTTTAAAAAAGTATGATCTCCTTGTTTAACTAAAGGGAGCGTACATAAAACCTGTACAGGATCAGCCAGTTCTGTGTAAATATTCACATCTTCCAGTCTCTTCTGCAGTTCATATCCAGTGTATCCTGGCTTTCTAAGCAGCACTTTCAAAGGGTCATCCGGAAAAACCGTTTCTATTCCTTTCTCATATAACTGCAAAGCTAGCTTTTCTCTCATATGAACGATAAAGGCCTGATCCTCTGCTGTTACGCTAGCTAAATACGCGCGAGCCATATCTAATGAGGCCATGATTGGATAAGAAGGACTGCTGGATTGAAGAGCCTGCAAGTAAAATTCTAGCTTCTCCAGCAGTACGTTTTCGGATTGTACATGAAGGTAAGAACCCATTGTCATGGCAGGCAGCATTTTATGAGCTGAATGAACAACGATATCAGCCCCTGACTTTAAAGAAGTTTTCGGAAAGGGTTCTTGCAGAATAAAATGAGGGCCATGGGCTTCATCGACAAGAACAAATGATCCATGATGCTTTGCCAGTTGAATCAATTCTTCCATTTCCTTAGCCATGCCATAGTAAGTAGGATACGTTAAAATGACCGCTTTTGCAGCAGGAAAACGGTTATATGCTTCGGTCAATGTATGTAGACTCACTTGCCCTGCCGACTGTACGTAGCTATCATACTCTGGATCTAGAAAGACGGGATTTAATCTTGCCAGCTTCAATGCATGAAAAATAGACTTGTGAGAATTGCGTTGGACAAAAACGGTATCTCCTTCCTTACAAGTAGACATAACCATAGCCAAGTTTCCAACTGTGCTCCCATTGATTAAAAAATAACTCTTTCTTGTATTGTATAAATCCGTTAACAGCTGCTCGGCTTCTAAAATGCAGCCTTCGGGTGAATGGAGATCATCCATCCCGGATATTTCGGTCACATCATAAGCTAAAAAAATTTGAAAACCAGCAGGCAGCCCTTCCTTCCACAACGAGCCGTTCTTATGGCCCGGTACGTGAAAAGACAAAGGCTGCCGTTTAATATGCTGTTGTAATGCATCAACGAGTGGGGTACGTGTTTGTTTCAATGAATATCCTGCCTTTTCTATACTTTTCTCTTAGCCTAACACACTAAAGCGACGGGATCACGAAAAAACAGAGGGCTTTCTTATTTTGTTCAACTTTTTTACAAATTCCGCATACTTTTCAGATTCAGGCTCTGTCTGGACAATTTCTCTTTCACACTCCCAACAAATAAATGCTGTGTACACATGCATCCCTTCATTTTTTTCTTTTTCACAAACGATGCACGTTTTACTACCTTTGAATAAATTCCCCATTTTCTCCACCTCCTGAAAGCTAGTATGGCCTTGATAGGTTAAAAATATACGAATCTAGCGATTATCAGGAATGTTTTTAACAAAAAAAAGAACAGCGTCTGCTGTTCTTTTGGATTGCCTGGCAGCGTCCTACTCTCACAGGGGGAATCCCCCAACTA
>NZ_JBIQDP010000030.1:0-50201 GCF_045370945.1 Pseudobacillus sp. 179-B 2D1 NHS | reverse complement strand
TTGGCACAATGGTCACACCAGGCAACACACATGACAGCCAGATCTTAGAGCCGTTAATGGAGAAAGTGATAGAAAAGATAGGAAAACCTAAAGCTGTTGCCGCAGACGGGGCTTACAAAACGCCTGCGATTACCAGTTATTTAATGCAAAATGACATGAAGCCGGCCCTTCCTTACACACGACCGCGCACAAAAGAAGGCTTCTTCCGAAAACACGAGTATGTTTACGATGAGCACTTTGACTGTTACCTTTGTCCGGAGGGAGAAGTCTTGACCTACTCGACAACGAATAAAGAGGGGTATCGTGAGTACAAATCACCGAAACAGGTGTGTGTAGCCTGTCCTTCTTTAGCCAAGTGTACAGAAAGTAAAGACCAGTCACTCGCCACATCTGACAGGAGTATGTGGAGGAAGCCGACCATCTTCGCCATCACGAAGAGGTCAAACCCATCTATGCGAAACGCAAAGAAACGATTGAACGCGTTTTCGCAGATGCAAAAGAAAAGCATGGCATGCGTTGGACAACGTTAAGGGGGCTTAAAGAATTGTCGATGCAGGCGATGCTTACTTTCGCTGCCATGAATCTCAAGAAAATGGCCAGCTTGGACTTGGCAAGATCCCAAAACGGTCTAAATAATGAACTCGGAGCGGTCTATCCTTCTCTCAAACGGCTATAAAACCAATAAAAAATCAAAAAGGGGTTCGGAATGAGACCATTCCGAACCCCTTTTGTCGACAAGCTGCAGTCTTCGTTTTAGACTTCTATTTAATTTTTTGTACTCATTAACCCAACCCGTTCCGCTTTTTAGCCCCTTATTTTCATTATCCAATCTTCTTTAAAGATGATTGTTTCCCGCCATATAGCTGCCCCCAAAGATCAGACATTTTTCTTCTACCGCTTTCTATTCTTGGATTAAATTGGATTGCGGCATGTTGACGTATGGTTTCTACATATTCTATAGCCTGTTCGAGCTGCTGGTCAATGTTTAAATTACCTTTTTTTGATTGGCTGGTGATGGAAAGGCCAGCAACTGTTCCTTGAGCCATGGCGATTTTTCCACTCTCAATTCCAGTAATATTACCTGCAACAAATAATCCGTCAAGCGGTGTTTCCATTTTTTTAGAGTGGTGGGGGACATGGCCGCCAAGCTCTGGAATGTATTGAAACGGGCAGCCGGCAACTGCTGCAAGCTCAGCAAGAGGATATAAACCGCCCGCAATACAGACGAAATCTGCCTCGTATATTTTTTCTGTTCCCGGGATTAACTTTCCACTTGGATCAATATCTGCTATCAGCACACCTTCCACATGATCCTTTCCAACAATCTCTAGAGCCGCTTTTTTTAGCTGCACCGGTGTACCATTAATCTTCACACCGCTTTTAGGGAAGAAATTCATCCCAACTCTTCTGAACCAATCATTTTTCATGAAGCGGCTTCCAAAACGCAAGAGAGGTGATGGAGCAAGATGGGCGGCATTAAGAAGTGATTTCATTACTTCCTCGGGTTCTCCAGCCTTTTGGCTCAGCGGGCTTTTTTCCGGTAAAACAATCCGATTCACATTGATTCCAGCTAATTGCAATTCGTTTAAAATAGCGAAGGCTAATATATTTGCCCCAATAATGATTCCTGTTTTCCCAACCTCGACACGGTGAACATTAGTCATAACCTGCGCAGCTCCAATAGACATGACGCCTGGGAGAGTCCAGCCCGGTACAGGAATAGGAAACTCAGCTGCTCCTGTTGCAGCTAGAACAAAAGGGGCTGTCAGAGTCCCGATATTGGTATGCACATGCCATAAATCATTCTCTTTTTCAAGGTTATAGACGGAAACACCGCAGCGGATATCTACTGATTGCTTTTTAGCCTCGTCATGAAGTCGCTGCGATTCTTTGATTCCGTTCCACCATTCGCCTGAAGGTTCCTCATGAAGTTGGCCGATTAATCTTCCGCCTGGTCTTACAAATTCATCTACTACGGTTACCTTTAAACCATTTTCCGCACAGGAAATAGCACCTGCTAATCCGGCTGGTCCGGCTCCGATTACAATGACATCTTTCACTGTTGCTCCACCATCCTTTTCACAATGTTAGGGTGCTGTTTCCCGCTTTCAACAACCATATTTTCCTTCACCATTGTTAAGCATGCCCTCACATTAGCCTGGTCATTTACTGTGACCCGGCATTCCATGCAATGGCCGATGTTGCAGTAAAACCCTCTTGCTGTTCCGCTTTCCTCATGAACACGAAGCGTTCGCATTCCATTTGCTAAAAGAGCAGCTGCAACCGTTTCATGTTCATATGCTTCATATTCATTTCCATCAAATGTAAAAGGGATCTTTTTTTGATCTCCTAGTTTTCCTAAAATAGGATGGTCTATGATCCTAGTCATGTTTCTCACCTACTGTTCCAAATGTTACCGGGCGAACGGGGGGTTGATATTTTAATGGTATTTCGCCTTCCTCTGTATTAGATAGGACACTTTCTACGACCCGATCGACTATGATTCTGCAAGTACGTCCCCCGCAGAATCCCATTCCTGCTCTTGTTCTTAATTTTAATTCTCTTGCTGTACAGTGGTGTTCTTCAGCTGTTTCACAAAGCTGTCCATATGTAACCTCTTCGCAACGGCAGATAACAAGTGCTTCTTTGTGGCTCATTTGGAAATCCTCCTTTGCAATCGTATATGAAAATATCATGCAAGAATCACACCAACATAGAAGAATCTCCTTACACTTAGCTCAAACCTACCCGTTTTAATCGGTTATAAAGGGTTGCTCTTGTAATTCCAAGCTTATTGGCACATTCCAACTTATTGCCGTTTGTTAATACGAGCGCTTTCTCAAGCACCTTTTTCTCATACCGCTCCATTTCCTCTTGCAACGGCAAAATAATAGAATCTATTTCTTGATAAGATTCGTGTAACTTCCTATCATCTGTATTCTCCATAGCGGAGCTTGAATGAAAAGGCAAATACTCTTTACGAATCACACCATCTGTGGCAAAAACAACAAGGCGTTCCACGACATTCCGCAGCTCACGAACATTCCCCGGCCAATCGTATTGAAGCATCTCCTGCATCACTTCTTGAGAAAATTGATGGATCGGCCGTTGATAGCGTAAAGAGAAATCATTTAAAAAGTAATGAACAAGTTCGATGATGTCCTCACGCCGCTCTTTTAAAGGAGGAATCTTTAAACTTACAACATTTAACCGGTAATATAAATCTTCGCGAAATTGGCCCAGTGTCATTAAGTGTTTTAAATCTTTATTGGTTGCGGCAATCACACGGAAGTCTGCTTCCATTTCTTTCTCTCCGCCAACTCTGTAATATTTTCGCTCTTGGAGCACACGAAGCAGCTTAACCTGCATGTCTAGAGGCATCTCGCCAACTTCATCAAGAAAGAGAGTGCCGCCCTTTGCCAGCTCAATTTTCCCTTTTTTTCCTTTATGATCAGCACCAGAAAAGGCGCCACGGTCGTAGCCAAATAATTCACTTTCAAATAATGAGGCTGGAATGGCTCCGCAATTGATTGAAATAAATGGAGCATCTGGGCTCTCTGTTGCCTCATGAATAGCTTTAGCAAATACTTCTTTACCGACGCCGCTTTCTCCTAAAATTAATACGGTTGACTTGACGGTGCATACCTTTTTCGCCAGTTGAATGGTTTTCTCTAGAGCAGGGCTTTTCCCCTTAATATGGTTAAAGGGATCGGATGGCCTATATTTAGCCATTTCCTGTTCTAACCGGTGAACCTCTGTTGACATATTAAATAATTTTTCATTTAGCACAATTTGGTTCGTCACATCGGTTTCCGAGACAACTGCGCCAATGGTTTGATTCTTAAAATAAACAGGGCTCGAATTGATTAGAACAAAGAGATCAGGTCTTGGCTGGTGATATTGCCCGGATAGTTTTTTTCCGTTATGAAGGGACTGCAGGATTTCAAGGTCTTCCTGTTCGAAGAAATCGGTTATCGGCTTGTCGATTATTTCATTTTTTTTGACAGTAAAAATTTTTTCTGCTCCTCCGGTCCATGTGCGGACGCGTTCGCTAGCATCAATCACGGTGACCGAAGCATCCATCGTATCGATAACCGTTTCATAGAAGGCCTTTAATTGATGGTAGGAGTCATGTAAAAAATCAATGATTTGTTCTGCCATGAAATAGCCAACGATATTGCCGCTAATCGTATCGATGATTTCAACGGCTGAATAGCGCTTACATGATTGTACTAATGTTAAAAATGAATCATCTAGATGAACGGTTCCGAAAGAAAAGCTATCCTTCTTTTTTGATAAAGGAATTAATTTATTTTCAATTATTTCTTGAATGGATGGTAAAGCAAACATAGACAACCTCCTGAAGTGTAAAAAAATATTTACACTGTTTAATATTTTATACACTATTTTATCAAATTTTTAGAAAATTGAAAGAATAAAAGTGGATAAAGATCAAATATTTGGAAGTTAGCCGGTGTTTTGGAGAGATTCAATTTTGGCACACTTATTGCAATAGGTAAGTTAGACAGCCAGACGAAGGGAGAGTGGTTTTGTGACCCATCATTGTGACGTTTTAGTCATAGGAGGAGGGATTATTGGTTGTTCAATCGCCTATTATACTTCTAAATCTGGAAGAAGCGTAACGATTATTGAAAAAGGCGAATTTGTTAGCGGCACTTCATCAAAATGTGATGGTAATATCCTAGCGATTGATAAAGATCCCGGGTTTGATAGCCAAATGTCATTAGTCAGTCAAAAATTAGTAGATGATTTAAGCAGAGAATTGGAGCATCCATTTGAATATCGAGCTCCTGGAAGCATCCTTGTTTGTGAGACTGAGGAAGAAATGGAGGCTGCCCAAAAATGGGTAGGCCGTCAGAAAGAAGCAGGTTTGGCATTCAGGATGCTGGATCGTCAGGATATTCGCCAAGAGTCTAAGTTCTTTGCCGATGATCTTTTAGGAGGATTAGAGTGTGCGACAGATTCTACGGTTAATCCGTATCTGTTGGCATTCAATCTATTGGAAGCAGCCAAAAAAATGGGCACAAAAGCTTTCAAGCAAACAAAGGTTATCGAAATGAAAAAGGAGACAAATGGTACTTTTGTTGTTGAGACGACGAATGGTGTTTTTACAGCTGACCATGTAGTTAACGCTGCGGGAGTATGGGCTCCTTATATTGGAGAAATGCTTGATGTATCCATTCCTATCAAACCGAGAAAGGGTCATATCATCGTCGCATCCCGGCAGCAGCATGTAGGGTCGAGAAAGGTGATGGAATTTGGTTATTTAATCTCCAAATTTGGCGGAAAGCGCAAAGTGGATCCGCTGACGGAAGCATACGGGGCAGCACTTGTTTTCGAACCAACAGAAAGTCAAAACTTTCTTATCGGAAGCAGCCGCGAATTTGTCGGATTCAATACAAAGGTAAACAATGAAGTCATTAAATGTATTGCTAATCGTGCTATAAGGTTTTTTCCGAAAATGGCTGACATGATGGCTATCCGTTCCTATGCAGGCCTGCGTCCATGGACGGAGGATCATTTGCCAATCGTCTCAAGATTGGAAGAGATTCCTAATTATTATATTGCAGCAGGACACGAGGGAGACGGGATCAGCCTTGCTGCGGTTACTGGAAAAGTGATAGAGGAAATGCTAAATGATAAAGAAACTTGCATCCCGATTGAACCGCTAAGCTTTAACCGCTTTAATCCTGTTCATTCTAAATCTTCCGCCTCTTTACTAGGAAGATAAAAGCTATTGAGATTTAATTCGCAGATGCCTCGAATTGTTAATGGAAATTTGTCAGAGGCAAATACACAAAAGGAAGTTGAGGGAAAGGATGTTAGGCTGATGAAGGCAAATCGAGTGTTTACTACGATTGATACACATACAGGAGGAAATCCGACGCGAACATTAATTAGTGGGATTCCAAAGTTAAAAGGGGAGACAATGTCTGAAAAAATGCTTCATATGCAAAAGGAGTATGACTGGATTCGAAAGCTGTTAATGAATGAACCAAGAGGACATGATGTGATGTCCGGTGTTTTATTGACAGATCCATGTCATCCTGAAGCAGATATTGGCGTCATTTATATCGAAACTGGCGGATATTTGCCGATGTGCGGGCATGACACGATTGGTGTATGTACAGCATTGGTTGAAGCCGGATTGATCCCTGTTAAGGAGCCCGTTACATCTATCAAATTAGACACACCCGCTGGACTTGTTGAGGCGGATATTATTGTTGAAAATGGAAAAGCGAAAGAGGTTTCCTTTTGTAATGTGCCTGCCTTTTTATTAAAAAGTGTCTCTGTGAATGTTGAGGGAATTGGAAAGGTTGAGGCCGATATTGCATACGGTGGTAATTTCTATGGAATTATTGATGCCAATTCTGTTGAATTAGAGTTAACGCCAGAGAACGCCTCAACTATTATAGAAAAAGCAATCAAAATAAGAAATACGATTAATGAACAAACCGATATTGTTCATCCTCAATACTCATTCATTCGCGGACTGACACATATTGAATTCTTTACAGAACCAACTCATAAAGAAGCGGATGTGAAAAATACGGTAATTGTTCCTCCGGGAGGGATTGACCGTTCACCATGTGGTACAGGCACCTCGGCTAAATTGTCCGTTCTTTATTCCCAGAATAAAATTGGAATCAATGAGGAATTTGTTCATGAAAGTATTGTAGGATCCTTGTTCCGCGGATGGGTGCTTGAGACAACAAATGTGGAAAATGTGAAGGCAGTTATGACAAGAATTTCTGGTTCAGCTTGGCTAATGGGGATGCACCGGTTCTTTTATAACGAGGAGGACCCGCTTAAAGAAGGCTTTTTGCTCATTCCCCCAATGGAGCACAAAATGGAGGATGTAAAATGAATTTTCAAAAGGTTTACACAGCGACCGATGTCCACGTAGCAGGAGAGGCTTTTCGGATTATAAAAGATGTGCCATTCGTTCGTTATCAGAGCTTAGAGGAGCTAAATGATCAATTCCCGCAGGCTTACGAGAAAGAGACCAAACTTTTATTAAATGAACCACGCGGATTTGCTGGCTTAAATGGCTGTCTTGTCGTGCCGCCCTTTACAAGTGAGGCAGATGCGGCTGCAATATTTTTTAATCATGAAGGAACCGTGCCAATGCAATACGGCGGAGTTGTGGCAGTCATTACGGCATTGCTGGAATGCGGGCAACTGAAAGTGAGAGAAACAAATGAATATAAAATTGAAACGGTCAGCGGGGTGATTTCTGTAATCGCTTCCATGGAAAATGATGAAGTGAAATCAGTTGAGCTGGCAAGTGGACCGTGCCGGGTTATTCAGGACAATGTAGCCTTGTCTTATTTAGATTTACAATCGGAAGCTGCTCTCGTTCAGGCAGATCAATTATATGCGATTTTTGATCAATCACAGGTGCCTTTTGATATCCGCATGGAGGATCTTGCAGAGCTTAACCAATGGGGACAGAAAGCAACAGCAGCGCTTGCTTGCACACATCCGGCTGATAAAGTGATACTGTTGGATCGGTCGAGAAAGGATAAAGGCAAAATCAAAACAGTCACCTTGCGGCAGGACAATTATTTCGTTCGTTCCCCAGGGTTTGGCACGACGGCTGCCGCTATTACCTATTTATTATCAAATAGTGATTTAACGGCAGATGGATTAGTTGAAAATGAAAGTATCTTTCATGGCAAGCTGACAGCCGAACTCATAAAACAAACTGAAAGCGGCTGCGAATTTAAATTCAAAACCCGCGGATTTATTACGGGCATGCAATCTTACGTGTTGGATCCGACAGATCCGCTATCCGCTGGGTTTTTAATAAAATAAATTACTTACATGTATAGGAGGAAAACAAATGACAACAATTAGAGGAGCTTATCCAGTATTAATTACACCGATGACACAGGAACAGGAGATTGATTGGGGTGGAGTAAAGAACAATGTGAATTACTTCGTGAACCAAGGGGTTGCGGGGATCGTAATCAACGGAAGTACTGGTGAATTTGTCAGTCTATCAAAAGAGGAAAAATTCCAAATGGTCGAAACCGTGATGAAGGAAGTAAACGGACGTATCCCTGTTATAGTCGGAACTTCTGCAGAAACAACGAAGGAAACAATCGAATATACAAAGCAGGCCGAAGCGCATGGAGCCGACTGCGCCTTAATCATTAATCCTTACTATATGAAGCCAAAGGAAAATGAAATGTATCATCATTTTAAAGAGGTCTCCAACGCTGTTAACCTTCCAATCATGCTTTATAATAATCCATTTACTTCTGGCGTTAATATGAGCACGGAGTTAATGCTGCAAATTGGAAAGGATTGTGAGCATGTCACTCACATTAAAGAGTCAAGCGGTGAGATTGGAAAGGTAAGAGATCTTGCAAGAAAAGGAAAGGGAGACTTTGAAGTATTCTGCGGTGCCGAAGAGCTAGTGATGGAGTCTTATTTAGTTGGAACAACTGGCTGGATTTCTGTCGCAGGTAATATTGTACCGAAGCTTGTAACTGATATGTATAACCATTTTGAGAATGGCGAGCTTGAAGAAGCATGGGCAATCAATGACCGTATTTTACCGCTTTGTTCGTTCCTGGAGGGTTCGGGAAAATATGTACAAATTGTCAAGAGGGCGATGGAATTAACTGGCCAGGCAGGAGGGCCTGCACGTCACCCGCGTTTGGGTTTATCCCCTGAAGAAGATCAACACTTAAAAGATATTTTAGCAAGCTTATCCGTTGAGCTAGTTTCATTATGATATAAAAAAAGCAGATGAAAGGGGAACTTAACTTGTTAACAACGCAAATTGAATTAAAACCACAGGTAAAAGCTTTTCTTGAAAAGGATATTGATCTTTTTATCAATGGACAATCTGTGCCGTCTGTCAGCGGGAAAAAATTCGAAACGATTAACCCGGGAACCGAAGAAGTGCTTGCATTCGTCGCCGAGGCACAAAAGGAAGATGTAGATTTAGCCGTCAAAGCTGCACGGCAAGCCTTTGAAACTGGAGATTGGCCTAATCTTAGCGCAGCGGAGAGGGCCCATATCATTTACAAGTTTGCTGATTTAATAGAAGAACACCGCGAAGAATTAGCTCAATTAGAAGCACTTGATAATGGTAAGCCATATGAAGTTGCCCTGCATGATGATATTCCAGCTACGGTTGAACATTATCGCTACTATGCAGGCTGGGCAACAAAAATTCTTGGCCAGACATTCCCGATTTCAAAGGATTATTTGAACTATACGAGACATGAGCCGATTGGGGTTGTCGGTCAAATTATCCCGTGGAACTATCCGCTTGTGATGTCCGCTTGGAAAATGGGTGCGGCTCTTGCTACAGGATGTACAATCGTGTTAAAACCAGCAGAACAAACTCCACTTTCTCTTATGTATACAGCTAAGTTGGTAAAAGAGGCTGGCTTCCCAGATGGGGTGATCAACTTTGTTCCAGGGTTGGGCCAAGAGGCGGGAGCTGCGATTGTCAACCATCCTGATGTCGATAAGGTTGCCTTCACAGGGTCAACGGTAACTGGCAAATACATCATGCGCCAGGCAGCTGAAACCGTTAAGCATGTGACACTAGAGCTTGGAGGGAAATCTCCAAACATTATCCTAGAGGATGCTGACCTTTCAGAGGCGATCCCAGGTGCCTTCAATGGAATCATGTATAATCATGGACAAAACTGCAGTGCCGGCTCACGCGTATTTGTTCATAGAAAGCACTACGATCAAGTAGTTGAAGAGTTTGCTAGAATGGCCAATGACATTAAGCTTGGAAAAGGGATGGGAACTGAAACTGAAATGGGTCCTCTCGTATCAGAGAGACAACTTGAACGTGTCCTTGGCTATATCGAAAAAGGAAAGGCGGAAGGAGCCCGGGTGGCAGCCGGTGGAGAGCGTGCTTTTGATAAAGGCTACTTCGTCAGGCCAACAATCTTTGCAGATGTAACAGATGATATGACGATTGCAAAGGAAGAAATCTTTGGACCAGTAGTTTGTCTCCTTCCGTTTGATACAGTAGAAGAAGTAATTGAAAGAGCAAACAATACTCCATACGGACTTGCAGCTGGTGTTTGGACCGAAAATGTAAAAACCGCACACTATGTGGCCAACAAATTAAAAGCAGGTACTGTTTGGATTAATGATTACAATCTTGAAGATGCAGCAGCTCCATTCGGCGGATACAAGCAATCAGGAATCGGACGTGAAATGGGATCTTATGCACTTGATAACTATACAGAAGTAAAGTGTGTCTGGGTTAAATTAAAGTAAAATATTTTTCTTGTTTGTCATCTTTCGTTTTAAACATAGCCGAGGGTTCCGCATAAGCATGTTCGAACCCTCGGTGGCATCGAGTGATGAAACACTCGTTATATTTAGGGCAAAAGCGGACTCTGTTGGGACCACCGTACAGGCCAGTATTTCTTTCGATTCGTCCTCACCAAATGCCGACAGCTAGATAGACCATTTCTTTAGAGACCGCGCTACGCTTAACTGCAATGTAAGTCGCGTCCCCATATACATGCGCATAGTGGGAAGAAAGTTAGAGTGACTGGAAGGCTTTCACTTGTTCGCTCAACACCTGCGTCATGTGTCTTTGCTTTAGTCAGAAAATTCTAACTATAAGATGATATAAAGAAATTGAATTGTTTTCTCAAGACATATTCTGGGAGGTATAGCATGGAGGAGTTAGTAAATTGGGCGGTATCGAAGGTTTGGAGCCTTGGGCTAGTTGTTTTTGCACTTGGTGCTGGATTGTTTTTTTCCATCATGACACGCTTTGTGCAAATAAGGTATTTTAAAGAAATGCTTAAGCTGTTGTTTGAAGGAAGGAGATCTGAATCGGGTGTCTCTTCTTTCCAAGCATTCTGTATGGCACTAGCAGGACGTGTCGGTATAGGCAATATCGCCGGTGTGGCGACAGCTATTGCCTTCGGCGGTCCTGGAGCTGTTTTCTGGATGTGGATTATGGCCCTGCTTGGAGGCGCAAGTGCTTTTATTGAATCAACACTTGCCCAAGTTTATAAAATAAAGGACGGGGAGCAATATCGAGGCGGGACACCTTATTTTATTGAAAAGGGATTAAATATTAAATGGTTCGCGGTATTGGTAGCTGTTGTTGTAACCCTTTGCTATGGGGTATTGGTTCCTGGTATACAGGCAAATACCATTGCTGTTGGATTTGAAAATACGATGGGCCTTAATCGAAATATCACGGGAATTATCTTGATTGCTTTGCTTGGTGTCATTATTTTTGGCGGTGTTAAGCGGATTGCGACTGTTGCCGAAAAAGTTGTCCCATTTATGGCATTAGGATATGTTGTTATGACTTTCGTTATTTTAATGGCTAATGCGTCAGAAGTTCCAGCCATGTTCTCTATGATTATCACAAGTGCATTTGGTACAAACGAGATGTTTGGCGGAATGATCGGTGCAGCCATTGCCTGGGGTGTTAAGAGAGCGGTGTTCTCTAACGTTGCTGGTGTTGGGGAAGGCACCTATAGTTCGGCAGCAGCAGAGGTTTCCCATCCGGCAAAACAGGGTCTTGTTCAAGCCTTTTCTGTTTATATTGATACCATTATTGTATGTACAGCTACGGCCCTGATGATTTTAATAACCGGCATGTATAGCATTACTCCGGAAGGACAGAAGCCCATTGTAGAAAATATGAAAGGAGTCGAAGCCGGCCCGATGTGGACACAGGAAGCAGTCGAAAGCGTTATGCCTGGTTTCGGTTCCTTGTTCGTCGCTATCGCTATCTTCTTCTTTGCTTTCACCACCTTAATGGCCTATTATTATATTTCCGAAACCACCCTTGTTTTCCTTGATAGAAAACAAAAATTTAAATGGGTAAAAAATGCTTTAATGGTTATTTTCTTAGGAATGATTTACTTTGGAAGTATTAAGTCAGCATCTCTTTTATGGGCACTTGGAGATTTAGGTTTTGGAAGCATGGCTTGGTTGAACCTTGTAGCCATTCTGCTATTAACAAAACCAGCCTTAAAGGTTTTTAAGGACTATGAATCTCAGAAAAAAGCCGGCTTAAATCCAGTATTTGATCCTCTTAAGCTGGGGATTAAAGGTGCAGATTTTTGGGAGGAGAAAAATAAAGAAACATCTTCAAAGGATAAAAGAACTACTGGTTAAAATAGTAAAGAGGCGGTTTCTCCACTCCCATTGGCAAGCCAAATTGATTAGCGAAAATTCCACTCAATTTTCCATAATATAGAGTTTACGAGTCCCAGTACATTAGATGATCTTTTATATTTGGTTCAATCAGATGGATGGAAATTTTGGATCGACTCAAAAGAAAAACGAGAACGGCTGAATAAAACAAATGAAGGCCCTATCTAAGAAGCCTTCATTTTTATTTATCTTACAAATATTAGTTAGTAATCTATACTCCTCTCTTGGATAAAACGGGTATTAGATCAATAAAGGAGACACGAGTTATTCAGAATTGGATCAGGCGTTAATCCCACTTGGTATTATAGTTATCGGTTTTGTCTTTTTTCTTACCGGTGCCATAATGTCAATTGGAGTTGGGAATGCGGATATTGTGACTGTTATGCAAGGGTTAGGATTTCCTTTCTGGGGCTTTTTAATTTTGTAGCTTGCCCTCTGGACAAGTCAAATAGTAGCTAGCTATTCTACTGGCCTTGATGGGAATATTAGATTATTTTATGGACTTCCTTATCTTATTAGAGGTTATTTATCCTGCTATTGCTGGAGTGATGTTTGCAGATTTCTTCTTTATAAGGAACAAAAGATGGGGAGACAAAAGCGGGTGGAACTGGCTTGCAACTTTTGCGTTAGTCGTTGGTGCCCTGGTCGGTTATTTTACTCAATATCACTTCCCAATGGGGATACCAGCTGTTCAATCTATAGTTATTTCAGGGGCTGTCTACTTGGTATCGATGAAGCTAAAGGCAAAAGTGAAGCCGGATCATTTCACTGAAGTTCAATCGGATGGTGTTGATGAACATGCCAGTTAGACAGTGAATGATTAGAAGAATTTTAAGCAAAAGCTATAACGAAGTGGGATAAAACATCCCACTTTATTTATTTCATTAAAAATAGACTTGGATGAGTACTGCGGAAAGATAACTAGAAAGTTTATTGAGTATCTTTAATAAATGATGAGTAGCAGAAATATGAAATTTAGGAGTGACCTCTTTATGTGTAGTCCATATCGATCAAGGGTTGATAAACTAATTCATTATTTGAATAACCAAAATATAGAATTGGCAATTGTTTCTCATCCGAAAAATGTCTTTTATTATACATGATTTAATACTGAGCCGTATGAGCGGTTTATGGCCTTAGGGCTTGATTTAAAAAAGCAAACTCAATATCTGTTTGTTCCTTCTCTTGATGAAGAAGCAGCAAATAAATCTTCTTACATAAAGCAAATTGTCTCGGTTTCGAATGAATTAAATCCCTTCCAAATTTTAAAAGAAACCGTAGGAGAAGGCATAAAGGTCATAGGTATAGAGACAAAAGAGGCTTCTCTATTCCAGCGGGAACAGCTAACTCACTTCTTTTCTGATTTTGAATACAACGATATTGGTGATTTTATATCCACCTAAAGAATGAAAAAAACCGCTGCTGAACGTGTTAAAGTTCGAAAAGCTATTCAAATAATTGAAAAAGTACTGGAGGAGGGAATTAAGAGTGTTAAAGTTAGCATGAGTGAGCTGGATTCGGCAGCAGAGTTTATCTTGAGTTGTTCCACGACAGTAATTGTTTTGAGGGATGGCAGTTACGAGGCGACAAAGGTTTTTATTTATTTCACCTTATGAAATCCTTTATCAGTAAAAAAGAAGTTGAGTATCTAAAAGGTACTGAACCTCTTTTTGTTCGAAAAGTAGAGAAGAGCATAAAGAGAAAGGAGTTAACGTGTGATAGGGTACATTCTTTAATAAGACATATAAACCTCAGATTTGAGTATTTAATGTACAGCTAAGGCAGGACGAGTTGGTAATGACTTCTTGAAAGTTTTTTCAGTTTATTGGAATGTATACATTCATAATTTGTCGGTAGTGAAAAGACAGCGATAAAGGATTTTTACTCCATAAAAATAAAATGTCTTTGGACTCTTTCATGAGATACTAATAAATAAGCAGGCAAACTCTGCTCATGTTTGTACATTTTCTGTTTGTTATAAAACTTGTCATTATGTTTAATATCATACCGATTGAAATAAAACCATTAAGAGAACGAAAAGAAGATATAAATGTACTGACCTTTCATTTCTTGGATAAATTTAATAAGAAGTACAAAAAGAATGTAAATATGCCATTGGAAATTCTGACACTATTAAAAAACTTTCATTGGCAGGGAAACGTACGCGAGCTATCAAATGTAATAGAAAGGTATGTAGTATTATCTGGTGAAAAAGATGTTATTTTGGAATATGTAAGCTTAGCGGATTACCCAGTAATCAATACTGAAAATATTACAGATTTAAAAAAAGAAGTACACTATTTTGAAAAAAAGATAATAATTGATACATTAAATAGAGAAAAAAGTTCTTATAATGCAGCTATAAAGTTAGGGGTTTCTCAATCATATATATCAAGAAGATTAAAAAAGTATCGAACAGATATATAATTTAATGAAGGGATTTTGATGTTACCGGGAATCTGGATGAAGGTACCGCCCAGGAAATTGTCGGGCTGTGCGGGCACTGGCCCATAAGGAAGGGAAGTGTGTTATCGTTGTTACTCATGACTCGAATATTTCCCGCGATTCCGATGTGACGGTGAAGCTGTCGAAAGGGAATATTACGGTTTCGTCAAATGATCGAGAGCTGGTTTCGAATTGAAAAAGGTGCCTTTCCCCAGGTGGGGGAGGTACTTTTTTGGGTTGCGCTGTATCGAATGCTTTTGGTTCTTTTACCAGATGCAGAATGGAAGTGGCACATAAATGAACTAAATTGGATCATAAGTGGAAAAACATGCACACATAATTTATGAAAGTAATTCATAAAGTCCAGCCTTTTGTCTCACTGAAATTTTAATTCAGAATATTGACTTTGTTATGATAGAATTATAAATTATTTGATATTTGGGGGTGATGGCTATGCTGGAAAAATTAATGACAGAAATGAAGTCGGGTGCCGCAAAATTTTTTCAGTCGTATCCTGTTAAAACAGATGTATTGCTGGCAGGAAGAGAATGGAAGGATTTGCATCTAAATTGTCAGATTGCCTCTAAGATCATGAAGACCGGAATCAATGCGATAGTAAAGCAGAAATCTGATCATAGTACATGTATGTCTTGTTCTGCGAAAGATCATTGTTCAATTGAATCTGCTGCATTTTCTCCCATTTTCATCAAAAAAAGAGTGGCAGGAATTATATTAATTACTCCCATAAAAGAACAAAGGGAGTGGCTGCAAAATAATTTGGACATTCTAGAACTTCAGCTTGATTTATGCAGTGAATGGGCAGGTGCGAAACTAGAAAATCATGAAATGAAAAAGGAGAATAATCAGTTTTTAGGAGAGATCAATGGAATATTTCATTTTATCCATGAGCCTATATTGATAGCTGGCAGGGACGGAACCATTCATAACATCAGTAATAGGCTGTGCAGCATGCTGAATAAAACTCAAGCAGAATTAATAGGTGAACATATTACAGAAGTCATTTCGGTTCCGGACTGGCTAAAGATGGCCAAAATAGCCAATCAGCATGAAATGAATGTCTCTTTCCATACAAGTAAAACCATAGGAAAGTCAGAACCCTATACGGCCCGTTTAAAGCCTATTTTATCAGCTGGACAAATCGAATCATTTCTTATCCAGTTAAATCCCATTTTAAAATCAATGAAAAAAGAGGATAAAAGATTTCTGTACTCCTTTCATGATGTTAAAGGGACAAGCGAGGCCATTCAACGTGTGGTTGAAATAGCAAAAAGAGTAGCTCCAAGCGATTCTTCGGTTTTACTTAGAGGTGAGAGCGGTACCGGGAAGGAAGTATTCGCCCAGTCCATACATCAGGCGAGCAATCGAAAAGACGGCCCATTTATCGCCATCAATTGTGCAGCTATACCTGAATCGCTGTTGGAAAGTGAGCTTTTCGGACATGTAAAAGGGGCTTTTACAGGTTCAAACGCAGATAAACCAGGAAGATTTGAGATGGCCAACGGCGGAACGATATTTCTGGATGAGATAGGTGACTTATCTCTTCATCTCCAGGCTAAATTGTTAAGAGTGGTTCAGGAAAGAAAAATTGAACGGGTTGGGGATACGAAAACCACTCCTATAAATGTACGCATCATAACAGCTACTCACCATAATCTGGAAAAATTAGTTTCCGAAGGGCAATTCAGGGAGGATTTGTATTACAGGCTAAATGTAATTCCAATTACTATTCCCCCCCTAAGAGAAAGAAAAGAAGATATTCCTATTCTCGTCGAATACTTCTTAAAATCGTTTTCTCAAAAGCTCTTCCGATCACCAAAGAGATTATCTAAAGATGTCAATGAAATTCTGCTGCATTATCATTGGGCAGGTAATATACGGGAACTCCAAAATGTTGTCCATCATTTTATGCAATTGGAGATCGGTGATTTGGTCACCATTAAAAGCTTGCCTTTCTATCTAAGTGACCTATATAAAAGTCAGGTAAACAAGAATGCTCTTCAGCAAATACCGGCTGAAACATCCGGGAGAAGAAAGAAATATTCAGAAGAAAAGGAACTAATTCTAAAGCTATTGGATCAGTTTGGCAGAGATACGACAGGCAAAAAGAAAGTAGCTGAACAGTTGAACATAAGCCTTCCTACATTGTATAGAAGGATTAGCAAGATGAAAATTAAATGATCCTCTTCAGTTAAAATAAAAGGGTTTAAAATATGATAAAAAGTCAAAAAAATGAGAATAAATGAGAAAACTTGAGAAAATTGTTTAAATCATTAGAATTTTCATTTTTAAATTCTTTCTCATTATCAACTTTTTTGCGTTTGAAGAAATCATAAAGGCAATTAATCCCATGCTCCTCAAGCCTGAGGGGTTTTCTCTTTTCTGGCACAGTTCTTGCATTAATAAAATTTGAAAGGGGCAGCACATCATATGTCTTGGCAGATTAGAAAGAATGACATTCCCATTTTAGCATTAGGAGCAAAACTATTATCCTGTGGCGGGGGCGGTGATACGAAAACAGCGGAAAGTCTGTTGATATCCATTATGGGAGAAGATGATGTCATTGCGGTCAAATCCATCTCAGATCTTGGGGATGAATGGGTGGCCGCGGCAGGAATTATGGGTTCTATTGTTTTATTTAATGAGGATATTCCAAGCGGCCGTGAAGGAGTCCAGGCTTTAAAGCTTTATGAATCCGTCATATGCAAGAATGTAGGAGCCCTAATTTCAATCGAAATAGGCGGTGTTAATTCCTTAATACCCTTAGTAATAGCAATCCAAGCGAATTTGCCCGTCATAGACGGGGATGGAATGGGAAGAGCCTTTCCAGAATTATTTATGACTGCCTTTCATTTATCGGAAATTCCGTTATCACCGATGGTTTTACAGGCGCATAACACGAACAGGGTTATTTATGACGCGGAAAATGCTCATTACACAGGAGAAATGGCAAAGGTTTTTACCGTAAAAAATGGAGGTCATGCCCATTTAGTTGGATATGGAGCTAAAGGACGGAAAATGAAGACGTCTATGATTCCCGGAACATTAAATTTAATTTTCAGGCTGGGCAATGTCCTTAAAAGTGAAAAATCAGCAGGCGTCAAAATGGATCATATGATACACGTTTTTGAAAACTCCATTTATGGGAAGCCTCAGCAAATCATTAGCGGAGTGGTAACAGAAGTATGCCGCTGGTTTGAAAAAGGCTCACTTGTAGGAAAGTTCATTGTTGAAGGGCGATCTGCATTTTCTGGTCAACGGATTGAAATAGAATTCAAGAATGAATTTATATCCATAAAAAATGGCCAATACATCTGTACAGCGCCTGATCTCATCCTGGTATTAAATGAGGAGAATTTCATTCCTTACAATGTTTCTGAAATTCAATCAGGTCTTTCCATCACCATATTTGCTGTCCCTGCGCCTAATATTCTTCGTACAAAAGACATGCTGGAGTTAGTCGGTCCGAATAGCTATGGATTAGCCTGTTCATTTAAACCGTTTCAGGGGGATTCAGGCAATGAAACTTGGAATTGATGTAGGTGGTACAAACACAGATGCAGTAGTCATAAAGAATGACGGCAAGCTTCTTTCCTGGTCGAAACACTTAACAACAAAGGATATCATTACCGGCATTGAATTAGCAGCAAACGAAGCTTTACGGGATGCGAATATTCCGCCAGAAAAAATTGACGGTGTATTCCTGGGGACGACTCATGTGCTCAATGCCTTATACTACCCCAACAATCTGGCAAAAACCGCGCTGATCCGCATGACCAAGATACCTTCTTTAATTGAACCTGCCATACAATGGCCATCGAATCTTAAGAAGTATATTGGGAAAGTGTATGATTTTAAGAGTTTGTGTGATTACAAGGGGAATAAGGATGATTCTTTAAATCTGAATTCTGGCCAAATAAACAAGTTGCTCAGCGATATAGAGAAATACAGCATTGAATCCATTTGTATTGTAGGGGCTTATTCCCCTTTATATGAAAAGGAAGAACAAGATATCCGGAAAATCATAAAGGAACATTATCCCGAAATACCGGTTACGATGTCACATGAAATTGGAAGTACCGGTTTTATAGAAAGGGAAAATGCAGCCTTAATAAATGCCATTTTATCAAAAGTTATAAGGCAGGCTATGACTGACTTATCAAAATTATTTAAGATTCTATCGTTAAATTGTTCCTATTGGCTTACACAAAATGACGGTTCACTTATGGAAATTCAAGAGGCTTCGGAATATCCCATCCTGACGATTGGTTCTGGTGTGAGCAATAGTATTAGAGGCGCCAGTATCTTAAGCGGTTTAAAGAGCTGCATTGTTGTGGATGCTGGCGGAAGCACAATCGATATTGGAAAAATCATAAATGGACAGCCCGAAGTTTCTGTAGGTTCTTCTTCTATTTTTGATATTCAAGTTAATGTCCGTGTTCCGCAAATTCATTCTTTGCCATATGGAGGCGGGAGTCTTATCACGATAGAAAAAGAATTAGCGGAAATCAAGGAAACGATTGCAAATGATATCGAACAGCAGGGGATGGCATGGGGAGGACATAAATGGACGTTAACCGACTCCTTCCTTAAACTGTTTCCCGATTCTTTTCAAGATGAAACTTTACAGCTGAAAGGATTGGACCTTTTATCAAAAGAAGACTGCAGAAAAGTTATTCGCAAGGTAACAAAAGATATTAAGGCGTCAATCTCACGCCTCCAGCCAAGCGTCGAGGATCTGCCAGTCATTCTTGTTGGAGGCGGAAGTCCGCTTCTCGCCAATCGCTTATTTGGCAGATACAAAAAGATATTGCATCCGGCTGGCTATCATATTTGCAATGCTGTCGGAGCATGTTTTGCTCCTCTATCTGCAGAAATTGATAAAGTTTTCTGGCTGAATGGCATAACCAAACAGGAGGTCATAGACCAAGCAAAAGATCAACTTTTTCAGCAGCTGATGCAAAAGGGTGCGAAACAAGAAAGCATAGAGCTTGTATTATTGGAAGAGTTTCCATTTGATTATCTGGAAGGCGAAGTGTTAAGAGTTCGGTTAAAGGCTTTAGGAGAATTGGCCTGATAGGATGAGGTCTTTCCATTTTAAATATAGATAATGAAAAATTTTAACAAAGGAAGTGTATGAGAATGAAAATCAAAGTGATCATGCCTATTACATCGGATATCTTTAATGAGGAAATTAAAGAGGAAGTTAAATACTATGCATCCGATACAACCGAAGTGGGAGTTACAAGTCTGGATTATGGGCCTGCCTCTGTTGAAAGCGAATATGATGAGGCCTTATGTGTGCCTAATTTCTTAGAAAAAGCAAAAGAGGCAGAAGATGAAGGATATCAAGGCGTTATTAGTGACTGCTTCGGAGATCCCGGTGTAAAGCCTGCCAGAGAGATTTTGGATATTCCAGTTGTGGGTGCATGTGAAGCCTCTATGCTGTTCGCAAGCTCTCTTGCAAAATCTTTTTCAGTGGTAACGGTGCTTCCAAATGTTGTCCCAATGATTGAGAATATCAGCAAGACTTTAGGTGTAAACGGAAATTTGGCTTCAGTACGCTATGTGAATATTCCTGTCTTGGAAGTTCACGATAAAAATAGGCTGAAAAGAGAATTATACGAGGAAATGATTAAAGCAATCGAGCAAGATCATGCACACTCACTTGTATTAGGCTGTACAGGCTTTATGGGAGTAGCAGCAGAACTGCAGGAACGCTTAAAGCAGAACGGGTACGATGTTCCGGTCATCGATCCGGTGTTTGCCGCTACGAAACTACTTGAAAGCCTGATTTCGATGGGAGTAAAACAAAGCCGCCTGACTTACATGACACCTCCATCTAAAAAGCGAGTAAAAAGTTAATAAGAAAAATGAGCTTAGTTATATCGCAATTTACTTTGCCTCAAAATAAGGGGAAGCTTCTCTAAATCGAACAAAAACATACAAAGCAGAGGAGAAGTAATTTAAAAAGGAGGTGGAAAGTCGTGGGAGATAATTCAAAGTTAGGAGACGATTACTCTCTATCTAGAGTTCCCAAGTCAGCACGCTTGCCAATGTGGGATATTATGCTTGTCCGTGTTGGTGCTCTGGCGACACTCTCTCAATTTATGCTTGGGGCTGCTTTGGGATACGGAATGACTTTTTGGCAGGCGTTTTGGGCCATGATGCTCGGAAGTGTTATATTGCAGGTTGTAAGCTTTCTAATCGGTTATGCGGGGGCGCGTGAAGGGCTTTCTACGAGTCTATTATCTCGCTGGACAGGATTCGGCCGATACGGTTCGACCATTATTGGAGCCGTTATCGCCATTTGTACAATTGGCTGGTTTGGTGTGCAGAACTCTGTTTTTGCCAATGGGCTGGTTCAGGCAACAGACGGCAAATTGAGTCTGCCAGTCGCAGCTGCTATCACTGGACTAGGTGTAACAGTATTGGTTATTTTTGGATTCAAGCTTTTGAGCATGACTGCGAAAATTGCCGTACCAGCCTTCCTATTGGTAGTAGGGGTGGGAATCTACCAAGTATTAAGCGACCACTCCATTTTTAACCTAATGAGTACTCCGCCTCCGGGAGAAGGACTTTCCATCGGTGTAGGTGCAACAATGGTTGCGGGAGGCTTCATGATTGGTGCAGTCATCACACCTGACTTCAGCCGCTTTGCCCGAAATGGCAAGGATGTATTCTGGATGACCACTATCGGAACCCTTGTGGGCGAGCTTGGTGTCGGAATGATAGCGGTTCTTATGGCCCATGCAGCCAAAACAAGTGATGTTGTCAGCATTATGCTTCAAACATCGGGCTGGCTTGGAGCTGCAGTTGTTGTTTTTTCAACAGTGAAAATTAATAACTTAAATCTATATTCTTCTTCACTGGGATTTACAAATATCATTGATTCCGTATTCAAGCTGAAAGTAAATCGCGGGCTCATTACCCTTATCATTGGTGCGATCGGAACACTGTTATCCATTCTCGGCATCCTGGACAGATTTGTGGATTTCCTCGTTCTGCTTGGAATCATGATTCCTCCTATAGCCGGTATTATGGTGGTGGATTACTTCGTGTTAAAAACATATCGTAAAGCACTTGATGAAAGCAGGGAAAAAGGCATCTTGCCATCAGAGCCGGAGAAATTAAATCCAGTGACTTTATTCGCCTGGGCTGCAGGATTTGCAGGCGGCTATTATATAACTCTAGGAATACCATCCATTAATTCGCTGTTAATAAGCGCTATCATCTATTACCTCGGTGTAATAGCTATGAAAACCATATCCGGCAATAAAAAGGTTAAAGAACATATTGCATCATAAATTTTTTGAATATTGGGAGGTTTTGAAAAATGAGGAAACTAGGCAAACAGGAGATTGAAGATATAGCAGTAGGTGCCGCCTTACTTGGAACGGGCGGAGGGGGGGACCCTTACATTGGAAAGCTCATGGCATTGCAAGCGATCGAGGAATATGGGGAAATTACACTTTTAGATCCAGATGAGGTGCCGGATGATGCATTAATTGTTCCATCAGCCATGATGGGAGCGCCAACTGTTATGCTTGAAAAGGCCCCAAGCGGTGAGGAGGCAGCTGCAGCTTTCAGGAACCTTGAATCGTATTTAGGGAAAGAGATTTATGCAACTATGCCAATTGAAGCAGGCGGATTAAATTCCATGCTGCCCTTGGCCCTTGCTGCCAAACTTGGCCTTCCGGTTGTAGATGTGGATGGGATGGGACGAGCGTTCCCTGAACTGCAAATGGTCACATTCTACCTGGATGGAATCTCTGCTACTCCTATGGTGATCGCAGATGAAAAAGGAAACACAACACTATTGTCGACAATCAATAATGTCTGGACAGAAAGGATTGCCCGGGCTGCAACGATTGAAATGGGGGGGGGTTCCATGATTGCCATCTATCCAATGACAGGCAAAGATATTAAGGAAAGCGGAATTAGTAATATCTTAAAACTTGAAGAGGAAATCGGCAAAGCAATCCGGCTTGCTAAGGAAAATAATGCAGACCCCATACACGAAGTCCTTAAAAAGGCTAAAGGGTTTGAACTGTTCCGCGGCAAAGTTAGTGATATTAACCGGAAGACAGAAACAGGTTTTGCAAGAGGAGTGGCAACCTTTGAGGGGATCAATGAGTATAAAGGCGAGACTCTCGAGGTTCGATTTCAGAATGAACATCTTCTTGCCCAGACGGATCAGCGCCTGCTTTGTGTCACACCTGACCTGATTGCGGTACTTGATGCAGAAACTGGCCTTCCAATCACAACAGAGGGGATTAGATACGGTGCGAGATGTGTCATTATCGGAATGCCTTGCCATCCAAAATGGAGAACTGAGAAGGGGATTGAAACAGTTGGTCCAAAGTATTTTGGATATGATGTGGAATATGTCCCAGTTGAAGAACTAGCCAAAAAAGGAGTGACAGTATAATGGGTGTGTATCGCATTGGAATTGACGTCGGGGGAACCCATACAGATGCAGTGCTTTTAGATCAGGATAATAAAGTCATTTCGGAAACAAAATCACCTACAACAGAAGATGTGGCAACTGGCATTTATACAGCTATGAAAAAAATTATAAAGGATGGGAATGTCCCGCGGGAAGAAATCAAATATGCCATGCTGGGAACAACACACTGCACAAACGCAATTGTTGAGAGAAAAAGAATGAATAAAATTGCCGCAATCCGAATTGGAGCCCCTGCAACACTCGCGGTTAAGCCGCTGATCGGAGTACCTGATGACCTGCGGGATGCACTCGGAAAATATGTTTACCTGATCCGGGGAGGGCATGAATTTGATGGACGCGAAATCGTTTCTTTAGATGAAGGGCATTTATATCAAATCGCAGAGGAAATCAAAGGGAAAGTCGATTCTATTGCTATCACTTCTGTTTTCTCTCCAGTTTCGCAAGCTCATGAGCACAGGGCAAGTGAAATCTTGAAAGAAGTGCTGGGAAATGATATTTCTGTTTCCTTATCATCCGAAATTGGATCAGTAGGATTGCTGGAAAGGGAAAATGCAACCATTCTGAATGCGGCCGTTGTCCAAGTTGCTAAAACAGCCGCGGATGGATTTATCAATGCTTTAAAAAATGAAGGTATTGAGGCCAAAGTCTTTTTCGGACAAAATGATGGTACCCTCATGTCTGTTGAGTATGCGGTGAAATATCCGATCTTCACAATTTCTTGCGGCCCAACGAATTCACTGCGCGGTGCATCGTATTTAAGCGATTCCTCAGATGCTATCGTTGTGGATGTTGGCGGTACAACGTCTGATGTCGGGGTTCTGGTTCAGTCATTCCCTAGGGAATCCTCCCTGGCTGTGGAAATTGGAGGAGTCCGCACGAATTTCCGGATGCCGGATCTGATTTCTATTGGACTTGGCGGCGGAACGATTATCAGAATTCAAGAAAATGGTGGCTTCACAGTTGGACCTGACAGCGTAGGATATCGGCTGCCGGAAAAAAGCCTTATTTTTGGAGGGGACACGTTAACCGCCACAGATGTTGCAGTAGCACTCGGCAAAGTAAATCTTGGCGATTCTTCAAAGGTAGCACATCTAGATCAAACATTATTGAATAAGGTCTATGATAAAATGGTCGAGCTTGTTGAAGAAGCAATTGATAAAATGAAAACAAGTGCGGCACCGGTACCGGTAATCCTTGTTGGCGGAGGAAGCATCTTGCTGCCGGAAAAATTGAAAGGTGCATCAGAGGTCATTCGTCCTGAACATTCAGGAGTAGCAAATGCCATTGGAGCAGCAATCTCCCAAGTAAGCGGACAAATTGAAAAGGTATACGCCCTGGCTGAAATCGGAAGAGAAAAGGCACTTCAACTTGCTAAAGAAAAGGCTATGTCGGAAGCAATCAATGCTGGTGCTGATCCTGATAGTCTGGTCATTGTAGATATAGAAGATGTTCCGCTTGCCTACATGCCCGGCAATGCAACTCGTATTCGCGTAAAAGCTGCAGGAGATTTAGCCCGTATGGAAGTGAATGAGTTAGTGTAGGCTTGGCCGATATTGTAAAAGCTCTGGTACTATTGCTAGAGCTTTTTACTCATAATGGACAGGTTGAACAGTAATATTTTAGTATGGAGGACAATTGAATGGAAACAGCAACATATATAGATCAGATTAAAAATCACACTCTTATTATGGATGGCCACTTTGACTTATTGATGGACGTGGCAATTCAAAGGGAACGCGGAAGAAGGAAGGTGATTGAAACAGATTATTGGCCGCGTTTTAAACAAGGCGGCGTGAATATTATCATGGCAGCTATTTTTATTGATAGCAGTTTTTTGCCGGAAATGGCCCTGCGGAAAGCCTTGAATCAAGTAAGTGCATTGTTTGAAGAAGTACAGGAATCACCAGATAAGTTAATGATCTGCAAGAATAGTGAAGACATGCTGCTGGCCCAGAAATCAGGCAAAATCGGTTTCCTGCTTTCTCTTGAGGGTGCAGAGCCAATTGGGACCGACTTAAGCCTGTTAAGGGTATTCTATGAATTGGGTGTCCGAAACATGGGCTTGGTGTGGAGCAGAAGAAATGCTGTCGGTGATGGAAGCCATTTCAGCCCGATTCGGGAAGGCAGGAAAGGCGGCATAACCTCTTTTGGTGTCCAGTTAATTGAAGAAGCAGAACAACTGGGAATGACGATTGATGTTTCCCATTTGAATGATGAAGGATTTTGGGATGTCATTGAAATTTCAAAAAAGCCTATTATTGCTTCCCATTCAAATGCAAGGGCTCTTTTGAATACGATGCGCAATTTAACGGATAACCAAATGAAAGCCATTGCCTCCAAAGGCGGTGTTATCGGAATAAACGCGGTCAGCATTATTATCGCGGCAGAAGACGAAAACAGTAATCTGGACCAGTTGATTAATCATCTTGATTATATGGTTCAGCTAGTTGGCATTAATCATGTCGGAATAGGTCTCGATTTATGTGATGATTTCTTCAAATATGTGTCCGCAGAGGATTTAGCCAGCATGCCTCGGAAACCGTTCGACGTGATTAACGGACATGGAAACCTGGGTCAATTGATTAAGGGATTTGCAGATAGAGGGTACAAGACGGAAGATATAGAAAAGGTTTTGGGACGGAACTTTCTGAGAATTTTTTAAACCTGAAGCTAGTAAATAATCGTATGCAACCTGACTAGTAAAAAAAGGTGCTTTGCCCATTGCAGTTCTTGGGAGAGGCACCTTTTTGGCGAACATTATTTCTTTCTTGAAATAGACGGTTGAATGAAAAATTGTGCATATAATCGAAAAGTGATGCATAAATGAACAACCCAACCCTGAGCATAAATCGAAAAAGTGATGCGCAAATCTATGAAAGTGGTGCATAATTGTAAATGCCTCCTAATTTACGCGGAAAATTCCTCTTTATTCATACAACCCGCCCGTATACATGCTGGTCAGGTTCACAAGAATTTCTTCCATTTCGTATTTATCCTCGTTCATCATCAGTCTTCCCACATAAACATCTCATTCGAGTAGAACCAGACTCTTGCGGTGAGGGATGGATCGAGAGGCTGCTTGACTAGTTTTTGCACCTGGGCATAGCGGATACCCACCGAAATCTGCTCGATGAATCGTTCGCGAGTCATATACCATTTATGGTCGATTTCAGGAGAGGCCCCGATTGCTTCTTTTACTACTTTCATCATATCTGCTCATCCAAAGCCAGCTGCAGGAAAAGGCGAACCTGCTTTTTGATATTTGCATAGGCTTCAACCTTTGTTTGCGGTTGGAAGGACATCTCGGCCACTCCGTAAAATTGGTTCATCAAATCTTCCATCAAGGTAATAAAAAGTTCATCTTTATTTTTAAAAATAGACGTAAGCCGTTCAGTAGCCTGTTTTGGCTTTTTAAATAATTTGCAGATGGTGGCTTTTTGAAAGCACTTTCGAGGAAAATTTCTTTTCCGGCTTTCAGGAGTTTGCTACGCGTCTTAAGGACTTGCTGCTACCTTGCCGGCAATTGGTCGATTGAGTTTGTCATGCTTTCATTCCTTTGCCAGTTTGCTTTTATATATCGGATCTTGAAGTGTTTTTTATTATAAAAGTGTGAAATTTTGACCGTCGATAACTGTCCAGTTCCAGCTACCCCTCGAGGTCACAAGCCAATCCTCTCAAAAAGGCAGAGAACGCCTTTCCGTGAGGCTCGTCTTGTGCTTGAGTCCCCCAGGATGGGGGTCATGTAGACGTTGCCACAGGACATGGCGTTCTTAGTCTGCATTCCTTCGTGGGCAAGGTACTTGACTGTTGACACAAAGGTATAGACTGTTATGTGAAATGACACAAAAGCCCTTACTATCTTGTAAATATACGAATTTTTCTTTCTGCTCTTGTTGATGTTGACCATACCGTAGCATGCTATTCAATTTCGCGTAAAAGTGTATTTATGTATAAGGTGTGCTTAGAGAAAATATATGAAAAAAAGACAAAGTTGTTAAAGGATCCTCTCTTTTATTCATTGAACTTCAAACACATACCGTATAAAGGACAAGTTTTTATTATTAACTGCTGAACAATAAATACTTGAATAATTGAGAAAGAGGCACATGATTACCAACAAAAAAATCATGTGCCTCTCATGTCTCTATTGAGCAAATTAACTCTGAAAAATCTGTGCAAAATACTGTCAAATGTAGCTTTGAAATAAAGACGTACTGTTTATAAAAAAGATGTACCATTTTAAAGAAAGTCATATCGTTTATAAAAAGGATGAGTCGAAATTATCTACATTTCAGTTTTGTTATTGAACTAACCGTAAGGATTGTTGAACAAGCGTGGATTAAAATCTATATTATTGTAATACTTGAAAGTAGATCAATTAGGGAGGGTATTGAATGAAAAATACATTGCTAATGAGAACAGAAGCTTCCCAATCATTAAATTTTTTAATTTATATCCAAAATATATTTTTAAATCAAAGTCAGAGTAGTAATGAATTGAAATTCCCTTATATACCAACAAAGTGCGAATTCCGAAAAGACTTTGTTATGCATTATAGGGAGTTATGGGACGAAATATCGAAGCGAACTTCTGAACAATCATTAAATGACTTAAAAATTTTCACTGAAGAAAAAAGCTTATTTTACCAGGAGTTATTTGCTAAAGACGATGATACTTTAAATGAATTTAATGAAATATATCAATCCTTTAAGGCATGGTGAGGCAGCTTTGCTGGGCATATTGCGATAGAAAGGTCTATTGATGAAAATCTACAAGACATTTATTTGGAATTAGCGAATTTGCTCACAGAAAAAGGACTTAAACCTCAAAAAGAATTGAATATTAGCGTAATCTATGATGAATGCTTATTAGTTGATTTAAAGCCCTCTTCTTATTTTGCAATTCTTTCTATAAGGGATTGTTTTGTGAACTACAAAGAGTTAATCCTAAAATTACAGTTAGGTATTTATTAAGCTAACGAATAGAATTAGTTGAACAAGGTAAATAAAAAAGTCGATTTCTTAATACCTCAGGAAATCAGCTTTTTTATAGATTGAAACTTCCTTAGCATTGTAAATCCGCATTTTCCTGACAGTGCCCCTTTTAGAGCTACATAACCAAATATTTTGGCTAATGGTTGGAACACGAAAAATATAACACATTGACACATTGACACTTGTATCATGCAGCTAGTGGAGATAGCGAGGGATCAGTTGTGAATAATCCATATAGTATAGGTGTTTAAAAGCCAATAGATAGTCGACTTTTAAACACGTCTTATTAATAAGTAAATATATATTCAGAATGAATGTAATCAAAAAAATGAGCATTATAGAGAATGGGGTCGTTTTCTAACTGCTTTGCTCGCTTGATGACTTCTTCAGCTACGTCCTGCTTGCCAATTTGTTTTAAATAAGCTTGCAAATAATAATACACAGATAATGACTCATATGAAACAGAAGGCTGTAGAGACTGACGGTCGTATTGCCCAAAAAGTTTGTGCTTATCGTCCCACTCTTTTAAAAGCCATTGATTGAAATTGTCCGAGTTATAGCCAATATTTTTTCGATTAATAGCAATTAGCAATTGATCAATCATATGCACCGTTTTATTGTGTGCGTAGGTTTCTTTTTCTATATCAAAATACTCTGGAAAGAAGGGATCTTTATTATCGTTTAAATGGATGAGTAGCTGTTTCGATTGCTCGGTATTCGGAAAAAGCGAAAAAAAGTCAGGGGTCAAATAACTTAAGGTAATTCTCGCTGATGGCTTCTCCATCGACCAATCATAGAAGTCAACATAATAGCCTTGTCTCTTTTGATTTTTTGATATTGTTTCCTGAATACTTTGAGCCAACTGTTCATACTTTGGTTCTTTGAAAATCTGACCAGCTTTTTGGAGTGCGGCTATAATCCTCACGTCATCAATTAGCGCATTAGTGTTAGTCTCGTTATCCAGCTCCCATTTAACATAGGTTTCTTTTTTTTGGGCCACAACAAAGTAGTTGTAAAAGGCATTATACAATTTGTTAAAGGCTTCTTTGTTTTCGATGTGGAGTAAATAATCCATATATAAGCCTATACTTTCAGATAAATACTGAGAATTCGGCTGGTTAGGATAAGCTTGAATTAATCCATACTTAGTATTTATATAATGGTTGTTCACTGTTTCAACTACTCTTTTTTCTCTGCTATCTTCTTTTCCGTTCTCTTGTCCGTAAAAGGTAAAAAAGACTAGGCTGATTAACAAGATGATAACTAATATCCAGAACCCCCACCGTCGATAGAGATTTTTCATTGGCTTTCTCCCTTATTTTTAAAACGGGCTGTTTTATCCCATCCGATTGTTTTTTTTCGTATTCTACTCCATATATACATGGCAAAACTACGTGTTAAAAGAATGATAAATAACTGGGCATAAGTAAAATACATGATCAGTACAAATAAAACATTCATAAAAGAAACATTTCGATCCACGACAAGAGCGCTTAGTAGCTGTGATGTATAAACGATATAACTCATAAACCACAAAATTAATAAAGGTGCCTTCATGTCAGGCGGTGTATAGCCTGACACGCTCATAATAAAAAAAATATCTGAGAATAAGAGCAAAAGGACAAAAATTAAGTAAGTTAACAAATGCTGCATGGAGAGAATGAATGTTCGTCCTTTCCAGTGAGATAAATCATGAAAGGACTTTTCCAGTAAATAAATATTACCTATAAGCCAGCGAGTCCGCTGCTTAATAAACGTTTTGATTTTTTCAGGCTCTTGCTCCCATGTTTTTGAGGAGGGGACAACAGGTAATCGGTAACCAGCAGCGGTGATACGAATGGTCAGCTCTGCATCTTCAGCTAAAGCATACGCATCATATCCCCCAACTTCTTTAAGAATGACTCTTTTTAATAGCATATTTGTTCCTGCAAGAGAACCTAATTTAAATAAAGTCCATCTGCCACATTGCATTAACAATTGAAATACTTGGAATTCAAGGCCAATCATGCGGGTTAGGCTATTAACATAAATATTTTTGGTTTTTACATAACCGACGGCTCCTGCCGCTTTAGGCGTGTTCTTGGCTGCTTCTACCAGTTTGACAAGGGCATCTGGCTCTGGTTCATTGTCAGCATCATATACAATGAAATAATCAGAGTGAGAGATGCTTAATCCATAATTGAGTACACGAGATTTTCCTTTTGGTTCTCCCAGAGGCACGGGGATGTAATGGATATGAGAAAATAGTTTGGAAAACTCTTGAGCAATTGTACCGGTATTATCTGTTGAGTTATCATCAAGCAGGTAGACATCCATTTGCCCAGGATAGCGCAGTCTCGCCATGGCGCGCAATGTTTGGTTAATAACCACTCCTTCATTGTGGGCAGGTATCAAAACAGCCACGCTTGGATATTTTGCAAGCTTCTTTAACGGTTTAAAAGTAAGCCGATACCATACACCTGCAATGGTTAATGCTGAATAAAACATTAACAATAACCAGAAAAAAGTCATTGTTATGAGTAGTGGCCAGGTCATTGTATTTCCCCCTCTATGGGCGCTAGTAGATTTTCATCTTTAAAATGCTGAACTGTTACTTCATATGGAAGAGTAATGGTATTTAATTCGCTTTTTAGTTTTCCTTCAATTCTGTCCAAAACAATTTTTACCCCTGCTTCGTCGGTATCCTTTAAAATAAAATAAATTTGATCAGGTATAGCTGTTACTAAATCAAACTGCTGACGCATAGAAGACAGGACGATAGTTTCCAAGTGTTCCTGTAAATTTTCTTTCACGTATTTCCCTTCATAATTAATAGTCATTTTGATCATCCAGGCCTGTCCATTTCGTTGGGCAGATCGTAAAATCCATTTTGCCTGATAAATGAACTCATGAGGAGTTAAAATGCTTGTTTTTTTATCAAACTTTTCTAGAAGAGAAAGTTGTTTTTTGAGAAACACATTCTCATAACTGATGGTTTTTACATAATTAATTAATATCCAGAAAAGCAATAAGAAGCTCGTCAGTAGTAGATGATCATAAATATATAGCATTTGTTTTTCTGATGATTGGTTATTTACAAAGGCATAAACAGTTAAGAAAGCTCCGTAACTTAATATAACGGTGATGGCATATAAGAAAACGAAACGATTGTGCAAAAGGCTCATTATAAGTATAGAGACAGCTGCCAAAGCAATATTTATCTCGCAAAAGGGTAATTCAAGATAAATGATAGACCATCCATTCGCTAAAATTAAAAGAATTAAAAAGCCAATAATAAAGTTGTTTTTCATAGTAATCCTTTCTAGTCATCTTTCTAAATTGATTGTTGATATGATCTTTTTATATCTAATTTTTATATCTAAAGCAACGCTAACCATATATAACCAATAGACACAGAGTGATAAGAAAAGAATAGTGGTAAGGTTGCTAGGTAATTATAATATTAAACATAATTAGACTACAAAAAGGTTTATGAAATAGAGATATTCAAATACATTAATCTATCACAATTTTTTCTCTGAACCAGCAGTAGTATAAAAAAGATGAAAAAATCACTGTCAATTATGTACCCATAAAGCTACAAAGCGTTCATGAAAATTCCCTCCTATCTCTTGTCATTTCCGTAAAATGAATTACTTTGTAGTGTCAAAAGTTAGAAGACTTGACACTGATATTCAGATCCAGTAATATCAAGGTGTGGGCAGGTATCAAAACTTAGTGCCATAAATGAAGTCGAAAAGGGGCTGCTACATAATGAAGTATGGGTATGCCAGAGTAAGTACAATTAGACAGGATCTTGAATCACAGATGCAAGCTCTGGAGAAAGAAGGCTGCGACAAGATCTTTTCTGAGAAACTCACTGGGGCGAAATCGGATCGACCGCAATTTCGAAAGTTACTGACTTTATTGGAGAAAGGCGATACTCTTGTCGTAACCAAATTGGATCGTTTCGCTAGATCTACCGTTGATGCGATTCAGACCGTAAGAGAACTATTTGAAAAAGGTGTGAAGGTCCACATTTTGAATATGGGATTAGTTGAGGACACACCGACCGGCCGCCTTGTATTTAATGTCATGAGTGCTTTTGCTGAATTTGAACGGGATATGATTGTAGAACGTACACAAGAGGGAAAAGCGATTGCTAAACAGCGTGAAGGCTTTAGAGAAGGTAGGCCAAAGAAGTACAGCAAAAAACAAATAGAACATGCTTTAGATTTATTGGAACTTCACTCTTACAAAGAAGTTGAAGGGATAACGGGCATTTCTAAGAGTACATTAATACGTGCTAAAAAGAAGGTGTCACCATGACGCTAGCGGAATATAACCAACGTTATGAAACAATCATTCAGGGAAGTTTTTCAGATGAACAAAAAGATGAAATGCTGGCTTCTTTAATGACTGAGATGGAACAAGAATTTCATATACCCATGTTAAGGAATGAAACATGGGAGGCTGAAAATGCAGATGTAATTGCATTATATCGAAAGGTTTCTATGAGCAGGAAATTGTGAGATTTTAGATTTCCTATACAAGAAACAAGGGGATAAATTATAGGGGGAAATGAATATGTCAGAGAACATAGTGATATACGAGGGGAAATTTCATTTCGGTAATACATAAATATAATTCAGGTGATTGGGAAATTAAGAGTATAGATAACCCTAACTTCGTTGAGTTGGTAAAGGAAGCGGACGTATCTCAAAAGCTGCTAAATAAAGAATAAGGATTTTGGATATATCAGTGATATTATACAAGGCTTGATTCGAGAACACTGTATTTTCGGGCCAATTTTGGCCTTTTTTGTGTTGAGGCTATTATACTGTAAATAAATATTATATTTCCCAAACAACAAAAGTTATTATGCTTCACTAGAATAGCGCCTAAGATACTGTGTATTCCCAACGAACTGTGACATTAACTTTTCATTTTTTCTCGATAATCCGCAATTGCTGTACCCGCATTATCCGAAGTATAATAATATAACTAGCCGATTGGAGGTGGAAAAATGGATCTCATTTTATGGATGACTGTTTTGTCGGGTACATTTATCGCAATATTCGCTGATAATAAAAAATGCAAAAAGAAAAAATGTTAAACTTTTTCATATCTACTCAAATTACTGGTGGCTTTGGGAACTGGACCCTGTGTTAAAGATTTATTTTTTAAGAAGTACATCTTGTTCCCCCCTACATCCCTAATTAGGGGGCTTTTTTATGCGCATAATGATCGAACTGTGCATTAGTCATCTTCGTCTTCAACTAGGATTTTAGCTTCTTCCCATTCCGCACCACATGACCCTCACACAATGTCGCCATCATAATTTGCAGGGAATCCTGTGTCGCAATATCTGCATTCCTAGTGCACTTTCTTCTCCCCTCTCTGTCGCTTAATCCGTCTACTGTGTATTAACATACGCTTAATAAAATTTAAATTGAGAGGTTAATCCTTATTTAGAGGAGCAGTAAAAGCAGTGATAAAAGCAATTTTAGAGTTGGCTAGTGATTTCTTATCCGTGGGAATATATGTTGATAATGGTATTTGGGATACTAAAAAAATTGGCGGTAATATTGAACAGCTAAGGAAATACGATTGGTTTGAGAGTATATATACTGATGAGCGTTACCATCGTTTATTTTTTACAAATAGGAAAGTTAGATGTTATTTGCAAAGTTCAATTCGCGTAAAAAGAATAATGAAGAACGAACGAGCACAAAAGAAATTGATAGGATTATTGAATAAGCGATTATAGTGATGGGGAATAGAAATGCATAAAACTTAACTTTTTTATGCAGTCATAGTAATAAACGGAATACCAAAAACCTTGTAAAATCAATAATATACAAAATAATATATAGGGGAAAAAGAAACAAAAAGAAAACCTCTTGCCGGATAAGAGGTTTATTCGTACAGAAATTTTCTCATTATGGTGTTATATGAACTAAGGGGATATAGAGTATGAAAACAATAAAGTTTTATTTTATATGGGAAAACAACAGTATGTCTGCTACAGATTGCAAGACGGGCAGAGAAAGTTCCTAGAAAAATTGTAGTCCTGGGTAATAAAATAGAAAGCATTATTTCCTTAAAAACAGGGAACAACTAATTGTGTTTCATTAAGTAAATGGAGTTCGAACTTGTTAAGACCATCTAATTTCTTATTACAACATTTGAAAGGGTGACTAGCATGCTTGATGAAAAAACAATTAATATTGTTCAATCCACTGCCCCTATTTTAAAGGAAAACAGTAAAGAAATTGGGAAAAGATTTTATAAATTATTATTTGAAAAAGCTCCTGATTTATATAATGTTTTTAATCAAACCAACCAGAAAAGGGGCCTTCAACAAGAAGCTTTGGGATATGCTGTATATGCAGCTGGAGAACATATTACTAATCTTGATGCAATTAAACCAGTCATTGAGAGAATATCCCAGAAACATCGAGCGATTGGAATAAAGCCTGAACAATACCCTGTGGTGGGTGAAACATTACTACAAGCTGTAAAGGATGTACTGGGTACTACTGCCACTGATGAAATTATTGAGGCTTGGGGGAAAGCTTATGGATATATTGCAGATGCATTTATAAGCCTTGAAAAAAAGCTTTATGAAGAAACTGAACATCAAGCCGGAGGATGGAAAGGATATAGAGACTTTTATGTAGATAAAAAGGTAAAAGAAAGCGAGGATGTTACTTCATTTTATTTAAAACCTAAAGATGGAAAAGCAATTTCTACATACAAACCTGGACAGTACCTTACTATTAAGGCTGAAATTCCTGGTGAAAAATATACACATATTCGCCATTATAGTCTTTCTGAAGCCCCTGGAAAGAATTATTATCGAATTAGTGTTAAACGAGAAGATGAACATCAAAGCACTCCTGAGGGAATCGTCTCGAATTATTTACATAGCCAGATTCAAAAGAGAGATACACTCTCGTTTTCTGCTCCGGCGGGGGATTTTGTACTGAACAACAGCAGCATGCCTGTTGTCTTGATTAGTGGTGGTATTGGGATTACTCCTGCTCTAAGTATGCTAAATGCTGTCGTGTCTGAGCAACAGAATCGCCAAGTGACGTTTATACACGCAGCTCGGAACAGTCAGTATCACCCTTTTAAAGACCATGTTAAACAGTTAGAAAATAATCATACAAACTTAAAATCGCTTGTTTGTTATGATTCACCTACCAATGAAGATAAACAGAGGAAAGATTATGATAAGGAAGGGTACATTGATCTGGATTTTCTAAAATCGAATGTCTCAGACAAGAACGCTGATTTTTATCTATGTGGATCTCTTCCGTTTATGGAAGCCATTATAAGAGCTTTGAAAGAATGGGGAATACTTACAGGACATATTCATTACGAATCCTTTAGTCCAGTGGCTATTTTAGGAGAGGAATAATCTAATTTACAATTCAATATGTGCTAAAATCTGAAAAGATTTTGCCCTAATGATTATTAGTTAGGTTTTTTTTATTTCATGCAAAATTTTACTTATCCTATCCCTGTTATTCATTAAACAGATAAATCTTCTATATCTCCTTTGACTGAAACGACGAATTTAGATAACAGACTGTGACACCTTATCGACGCATGAAAGATATATTGGAGTCCTTTGTGATCCATTACATTACCGCCAAGCGTGAAACAGTATCAAAAGAAGCGTTTGCCTAGCTGTCGACAACGCTCTATATCTTTACGTTTTACAGCTTTCCAAAACTTCAGCTAATAGAAGTCTGTGTTAATTATTCAGGAAAAGGGCGCCATTATGGAACAACATATGTAGAAAATAACACAACTTTTTTATAAAATCGAAACTTAAATATGCTAGATAAGAATCCATTTTAATTAGAGACTTTTTCAAAATGAATTCTTATAATTTACCGTAAAATGCAGATTCATTAGATATTGTTAATCAAACTTTATTCCAACAACATACTCTCTCATAAAGTATTCCTCGCTACGTTCGTAAAAGTACACTTTTACCCAAAAATTATTTTCTAAAAGTCAAATATTAATGCGTGATTATTATAACGAACGAGAGATTATGATTGTGATTCATGAAATGGTTGATGAAGTAGCGATGAGAATCCGTTTGCACCACGTAGCAGCCGGGAAAATCGCTCTTGCTATTAGCTATTCTCGGGACATTGAAGAGAAGGGGTTTAAACCTCAAATACAGTTCCCTAGGCAGACAAACTGCACGAAAGACCTGAATCCTCAATTTGAAAAACTGTTTAAGAAATATTGGAAAGGACAGCCGATCCGGCAAATTGGAACCAGCCTTGTGTGAACAAATGGAGTTATTCTGACTGTAGGCAACATTGACCCTTTATTCGACAAAAGGGCGCGACTGTGGAGGAACACTAGCAGGAAATGATCAAACTTTTTATAAAGATCCCATGCTTAGCTAAAACAAAAAACTCCATTTTGAACAAATTTTGTTCAAAATGGAGTTTTTGCATTGCTGTTAAATAAGGATTGACTAGAATTTTTTAATCAAACTTTATTCCAAAACAACAGCTGGATTGTTTTGAGGACCGACTGCCCAATTTGTTATCCAATTACATGAAGTTTATTGATAGCGTCAAGCAAGTTGGGCTGTGGCCCGGATAACCAACTCGTTCACGTCAACATCTTCTGGCTGCTCTATTGCATAGGCTATAGCACGAGCGATAGCCGAAGCCGGAAGAGCGTCACGCCGGTATGTTTTCATCAGTTCTCTGGCCTCGTCGTCTGAAATGCTCTCTGCAAGCTCGGACTCGGTCACACCGGGAGAGACGAGCGTTACCCGGATGTTGCGACCAACCTCCTGTCTTAAACCTTCCGTGATGGCACGAACGGCATATTTAGTAGCACAATATACCGCTGCCGTCGGCGAGACCGCGTAGGCACCGATGGAAGCCACATTAATTATGTGACCGGATTGTTGCTCTTTCATAGCGGGGAGGCCCGCAGCAATGCCATGCAGAACCCCCCGGATATTGACGTCGATCATTCGGTTCCATTCGTCGACTTTCAAGGTTTCAATGGGAGAGAGAGGCATCACACCAGCATTGTTCACGACGACGTCCACACGACCAAACCGGCTCTGCGCCAAGTGAATGATCGCCTGCATCTCACCGATATTTGTAACGTCTAGCTGTTGATAAGCGACAGAACCTCCTTCTGCCTCAATGAGGGATGCCAGAGCTTCCAACCGTTCTACTCGTCTAGCTCCAATGATGACATGGGCGCCCCGGCTAGCGAGAAGCTTCGCCGTTGCTTCACCAATCCCACTGCTCGCACCTGTAACCACAACTACTTTTCCATTGATTTCGGACATTATACATTTCTCCTTTTGAATTGATTTATGAAAACTGGGATTCACTTTTATTTTTCACGATAGAGAACCATACCGGCGTGATAGAGAACCGAATCTCGGAAATCGCCGTCTGCCGTAAATCCTGTATCATCCACATATTCAATATGATCGCCTACGATAGTATATTGGCCTTGATAAGCGCTCTTCCGCTTTCCACGTGCTTCGTCATACCGGCCGTTCGACAACAATTCATGCCGGATGTAACCGTCTTTTGTCACCCACATTCCAACATAAGGATGTTTTTTTACATTTTGAGTATTCATTTCAGAATATTCTCCTCCCATTTACGAATGCACAATTGTGTATACCTGATCATTGGTTTTACTGTTACGAACTTTGTAATTGTGCAACGCAATTTTTATATAACCATTATCTTATCAATCGAAAGTTAGGCGGTAGCAGAATCATACGAAATGATTGCCTATTCCTCCAGAAAAAGATAAAGTTAAATTATTCGTGTGGATGAAAGGGGACTAGAGGATGAGTGAATGGTTCAAAAAACAAAGGAGAGAACTGCTACAGATTATAGAGAAGTTCACACCGACAGACGGGACGCATGACACGCAAGTTCCCGGTTTACGCTTCATTCGTGTTTCCCGGTTATCCGAACCTGTTTATTCGGTCTATGAGCCATCCCTTTGCATCATAGCACAGGGTTCAAAGGCGGTTATGTTGGGGCAAGAGGCATACCATTATAATCCAAACAGCTATTTAACCGCCTCGATACATCTGCCGATTACAGGACAAGTGATAGAAGCTTCGCGAGAAACACCGTATTTAAGTTTGCAGATTCTATTCGATATGGACCAGATTCTTGATGTTATTCAGGTATCTGGGGAGGCCATACGAGCAAGAGGAGAGACCGGTCGAGGGTTGAAAGTAAGCAGGATGAACGATACGCTCATGGATGCAGTGTTGCGGCTTGTGAAACTGGTCGAAGCGCCGGAGGATATCCCATTGCTTGCGCCTTCTACCATTCGGGAGGTCATTTATCGGATACTTCAAAACGAAAGCAAAACCTCTTTGATGCAATTTGCAGTCATCGGAAGCCATGCACAACGAATCGCAATGGTCGTCGAGAAGCTTAACCGCGACTTTGCTCAGCCTCTGCGTGTAGATGAATTGGCAGAAGAGGCTCGAATGAGTCCCTCGTCTTTGTATCATTATTTTAAAGAAGTCACTGGGATGAGTCCGATCCAGTTTCAAAAACACCTTCGATTACAAGAGGCACGCCGTCTGCTCTTTTCTGGATCGATCGATGCGGCGGAAGCTGCGTTTCAGGTCGGATACGAGAGCCCATCGCACTTTAGTCGGGAGTATGCGCGAATGTTTGGGCTGCCGCCAGTCCGTGATGTTCACCGTTTACGCAGCTCCCTTATTGACGAAATGACAACAAATTTTTAGTTATATTCTTGTCTTCATTTGTTACACCTTGTGTTGAATGGTTTGTATATGTCATGAAAAAGGTGGTTTACTTTAACAGATTTGACTATCTTCTGGACGTTTATTTCATATAAAATGGATTATCTCACGGTTTATGTATATTATCGAATTTGATCATACACAAAATTATTTAGACTAAAAATCCAGCCTGACTCTTATAGGAGCAGGAGACCAAGAAGCCGGCTTCACCTCTTAACGTGGTGAAAACCGGCTTTTTTGGGAGATGTCCTCCCTATCATTACATATCAGAAGATTCTTTAGAGCTTAATTTGAGCCTTTCAAAAAGAAAAAACAAGTAGGTCCATTTTTCTGAAAATGATCACTATTGAGGAGTCAGTTCAATCAATAAGATGAGAGATGGATAATTTAATTGTATATCCACATAGATCATTAACGTAAAAAGAAGTAAGTCTCTTTGTTTATATTTACGATAACCACGTAGATGTGATCAAGCAATAGAAGAGGAAAGTTGCCTCTTAAAAGTTGACTTCTGAGGAGCTAAATAGCTTACTATTTTAAATGGAACGTCCAAGTTTATTTTGACATACATGCATGAAAATAATCTCTCTTTTTTAGAATCGTTATATATAGCTAAAGAGAAAGGAATAGCAGAATCAGATCCATCTTTGGGTGTAAAAGGGTTTGACAGCGCTTGTGAAATTTTGTTACTAGCAAACAGTCTTTTAGGAACAAATTATTTATTAAAAGATATAAAAGTTAGTGGAATTGAGCACTTAACTAGAGAAGACATTCATAAAGAAAAAATGAGTAATCGTCATATAAAATTAATGGCTCGCGCTTATAAGGAAGATGAAAAAGTCATTCTAGATGTAACACCATGTGAACGTGATGAAGAGCATCCATTATCTCATGTAAATGAAACTAACAAAGAGGTGCTCTTTGAAACAATAGAAATGGGTACTATTTGTTCTACTGGTGGGGCTTCACATCCGAGAGGGGCGGCGGCTGTAAAAGATTTAATCAATATTTACGAAAAAGACTTGTACTAGCAGTGCGTTTTCATGTTTATCCAGGTATTTATTAGAGAAACACAGGATCTGCTCCATCTTCTAAGGCATGCTGGCAAAACAATGTTTCGGTGTTTGGGCGCAGAAATAGGGAGTTCACTCCTATTCTGGAGTTTAGTCATGGAATGCTTCGTCAAACTCTTTGATTTAGGTGGAGAGGTTCACTTTAGTGGAGTATAAGGAGAAGACAGAGAGTCTAATTAATAAGCTGCCCCAAAGTAGATTGCTATTGGGGCAGCTTATATCTAAAAGTCTCTTTTATATAGTTACTATACTCTCAAGACGTTAAGTACGCGTAGGACTTTGGCTGTTGGCCAAAGTAATATTTCTTTTCTACATAAATTTGATGATTGATCATGAAAATGAGGATGGTCCATAGCTTTCGACTATTATCTCTTTTCCCTAAGACATGATCGGCAAGCAAGGCATGAACCGCCTGTTTGTTGAACAAATGGTCGGTATGGCTATCGTTAATAAGCTGAACCGCCCAGTCATATATTTCATCTTTCAGCCAATGGCGGATAGGTACTGGGAATCCCAGTTTTTTTCTATTCCATACATGTGAGGGCACAATACTTTTTGCTGCTTCACGAAGCAGAAATTTAGTCTGACCGTTATGGATTTTTTGGCTGGCGGTCAGTTTGGAAGCGGTATTAAATACGTTCCGATCCAAAAAGGGTACCCTTACCTCGAGTGAATGGGCCATTGACATTTTGTCGGCTTTTAATAAAATGTCTCCCTTCAGCCAGGTTTGAATATCAATATACTGCATCTTGGTCACATCGTCATAAGAAAAGGAATCAGCGTACAGCCTGTCTGTTACTTTTTTATTTTCAGCATTGGCTAGATAGTGAACCAGCAAGTCCTTTTTTTCTTTTTCATTAAAAATATTAGCATTGCCAATATATCGCTCGTCCAGCGGAGTGGTTCCTCGTTCGATCAGGCTTTTTCCTCTCACACCATCTGGAATGCCGGACGCCATTGTTTTCAAAAGAGACTTCACAGAAGTCGGCATGTAGGAAAACATTTGTAATGATTGAGGTTCTCTGTAGATATTATATCCGCCGAATAATTCATCTGCCCCTTCTCCTGACAGAGCGACTTTTACATGTTTCCGGGCTTCTCTCGCTAGAAAGTATAATGGAATAGCTGCTGGATCGGCAAGCGGATCGTCCATATGCCAAATGATTTTCGGCAAGGCAGTTATGAATTCTTCAGGTGAAATTAAATAAGAAACATTCTCTACTTCCAGCCGATGAGCCGTTTCTTTTGCCACATCAATTTCGCTGTACCCTTCGTTTTCAAATCCGACCGAGAACGTTTTGATGTTTGGGTTGATCCGCTTTGCCAAAGAAACAATGAAAGATGAATCAATGCCACCTGAGAGGAAGGCGCCGACCGGAACATCGCTTCTCATATGTACGCTCACTGAATTCATCAATGATTCCTGAATTTCTTTGATCATCTCCTTATTTTCCATGTTAGACGGCGCAAATGTCGGACGCCAATACGACGTCACTATCATGCTTTCTCCCGGCTTTTGAGTGAAATAATGTCCGGGTGGTAGTTTTTTAATCATCCTCGACATTGTGTGAGGTTCCGGAACATACTGAAAGCTTAAAAAATGCTGAAGCGATTGGGCATCTAATTCATTACTTGCTTCCATTGTCTGCAGTATTGCTTTTTTTTCAGAAGCGAAATACGTACAAGCGGGCTGCTCACTATAAAAAAACGGCTTAATGCCAAATGGGTCCCGCGCTCCATAGAGTTTTTCCTCCACCTTGTCCCAAATAACGAAAGCGAACATGCCACGCAATTTACTGGCTGTTCCTTCTTTGATACGGCTGTAAAGAGCTAAAATCACTTCTGTATCGGTATCCGTTTTGAATCCATACCCATCTTTAAGCAATTCGTCTTTTAATTCGATATAGTTATAAATTTCACCATTAAATACAATCCAATAGCGCTCATTCTCATAGGAAAGGGGCTGGCTGCCCTTTTCCACGTCTATTATACTGAGTCGTCTAAAACCAAAATGAATCCATTCACTTTGAAAATATCCTTCATCATCAGGCCCTCTATGAATAATTGTTTTGTTCATTGCCGCTATTTTTTCTCTCATTTTATTATTCACTGTTAAGGACCGTCTATTTAAATAGCCTACAAATCCACACATATAATCCACCTGCTTTTTATTGTATTTCCTGATACACTACCAATTGTTTTTTAATAAACGTCTTTTTGCTTTCCCTCTATTAGTATAATAAGAGGAGAAAATCGCCAAGTAGTTACAAAAAAGTTACAAAATAAGACTGGGAGGGGGAAGTTGCTGTAAAGGAATGGTTACATAATTTGACGATAAATGTAATAATTAGTTAGTACACAAATATAATGTAGCACCATACTTTATTGTCATTTTTTTGTAACTATTTATTTAAAAAGAGATTTTATAATGAAGACAGCCCATTTTATTTAAAGGAAAAGGCAAAGTTCATGAATGGGAGTATATAGGATGAATAATAAATGGAAACGTAAGCTCGGGATATACCTTTCGCTAGGCATCTTTTTATCTGGTTGTAATGTAGCGGAATCTCCCAATAATCTGATTAAAGCGCCTGCACTTGAGGATGGACAAAAAAGGAAGTTGCATGAAACCCTGAAGCAGCTTGTACCGCCCGGAATGGAATATGTAACACCCAAAGGAGCGGTGGTCAAACAATCAATCTTCATGGAAGACGTCGATAACGATGGAAAACAAGAAGCCTTTGTTGTATACAAACAGCCAAAAGAGAATGCGAACCTCCATTTACTTATCCTGAAGGAACACAAGAAGAGCTGGCTGCAAGTGGCTCTTCTTGAAATGGAGTATCCAATCCTTGATTACTTCAGTCTCCTTAATTTGGATGATAAGGAGGGCATGGAAATTGCCATCGGTTTGGGTACTTCTGAGTTCGAACCGGAACGCCAGCTTTTTATTTATCAGTATGGCCCGGACGGACTTGAGAAGCGGCTCGACCGGACCTACCACTTACTGGACTTTGCTGATTACGATGGAGATCAAAAAACGGACGTGCTGCTGGTGGAGGGGAAAAGACGGGAATCCTTTACGGCTGGGCTCTTCCATTATAAAAAGGGGAAACTGGAGCGGCACTCGTCGGTTGATATGGATGCGTATGCCTTTCATGAGCATATGACCAGCGGCACATTAAGAGACGGTCAGAAGGCACTGTTCATTGACAGCAAGATTGGCGTTCACTCGATGATCACAGAGATCGTGGCATATGACCAGGGGAAGCTTGTAAGGGTTGACAAGAAACAGGCCATTAGGGAGTACTCTCTTTACAGCCAGGACATTAATAAGGACGGTATTACAGAAACAGGGGGAATGTATATTCCAAAAGGATGGGAAGATGCCCCTTTCGAGGACATTCCATTTATCGAGTTTTATTTGTCATACTCCATAAGCGGAAAGTCGAAAAAAGTCACCGAGAGATATACCGACCGGGTGCATGGATTTTATATCGAAATCCCGGTCGAGTGGCAGCGCAAGGTGACTATTAAAAAGATCAAAAATGGTGTCCAGTTACTTTCCATCCCTAGAGAGGCGCCTATTTTTGAGATAAGGTGGACAAGCAAAGACCTGTCTGAAGTGTCCAAACATATTTTAAAGAAGTCGCAGGACACCATTTTTTATTCCAACCGGGATGAATATCACACATTTCCTTTTGAACAGTTTCATTTATTAGAAGATGATTTTTAAGTGAGGAAAATTATGAAGAGAATTCTAGTGGTAGAAGACGAATTATCAATACGCAGCTTTGTTTGCTTAAATCTTAAAAGAAAGGGTTATGAAGTCAGGGAAGCCGAAACAGGCGAGGATGCATTGCATATATTCCATCAGGAGGCATTTGACATTGTGCTGTTGGATCTTATGCTTCCCGGGCTGGATGGATTTTCAGTATGCCAGGAAATCAGAAAGGTGAATCAGGCAGTCGGCATCATTATGCTGACCGCAAAAACACAGGAAGAGGATAAAATAGAAGGCCTGGTCATCGGGGCTGATGACTACCTGTTCAAACCTTTCAGTCTGGCAGAGCTGGAGGCCCGAATATTTTCACTTTTACGCAGAATCCAGCAGTCCGGTGGTTCAATAGAAAACGCGGTAACGCTTCTATCTGGTCCATTTCAATTGGAAACAATAAAGAAAAGATTAACTTGTTTAGGAAAAGAGGTCCACCTTACGCCAACAGAATATTCCATTCTTCACTTTTTAATGAATCATCCAAACCAGGTTTATACGAGAGATGAACTGCTAGATGAAGTATGGGGAGAAAATTATATCGGTGATTTAAAAGTCGTTGATGTAAATATTCGACGGATTCGTCAGAAAATTGAAGCTGACCCTTCCTCTCCTGTTTATTTATGTACCGATTGGGGACGGGGCTATTTATGGAAAGAGTAACGAATGAAACGTAAAGTCATTCTATATTTTATGATCATTATTCTGTTAACTTTAAGTTTGATTATGGTGGTCTTTGGTATTGCCCTCACACAATACTATTATCAGGGAATCGCCCAGGCCTTTCAAAACCATGTCAAAGCGATTAATCCGACTTGGGAAAGTGGAAACGAATTCAATTACGTGGCTCTTGAAAACTATAGTGATCTTGTCATTAAAAGTTACCAATATGATGGAGCTGAATTGGAGTTGCTGAATCGTGATGGCGAGCTTTTGCAATCATCAACCGGCTTTTATGTAGACAAAATCCGTCCGATTGATACAAATATCTTTTCCTATAAGATGGTTTATCAAAAAGAGGAGCTTACATCTGGCGAGAAAGTGCTGGCTGTCTATATACCGCTGATAATGAATGGACAGGCAGTTGGAGTGCTTCGATACGCTTCTTCCTTGACCGACGTGCAGGAAACCGTCAGCCGGCTGATGAATTACGGATTCTTCGTATGTATTGGTGTAACCGCTATTGTCTTTCTTGTCGCTCTTCGCCTCGCAGATTCGATTGTCCGTCCTTTTCATCAGATCATCCAGTTCACCCAGGAAATTTCCAATGGGCGGTTCGAAAAAAGAATAGAGGAAACCTTTCCTCATGAGCTGGGCAAAATGGCGGATACGCTTAATTTCATGGCAGCTGAGATCGTCAAAATGGACCGATTAAAAACGGATTTCATCTCTTCGATTTCACATGAACTACGGACACCATTGACTGGAATAAAGGGCTGGGCAGAAACGATGGAGTCACCAGATGGCTTAACGGAGGAGGAAATGAACTTCGGTCTTCATATGATTAATAGTGAATCAGAACGCCTTATGAAATTAGTGGAAGACCTATTAGACTTCTCAAGATATGAGTCCAATCGTATTACTCTCGTACCAGAAATAGTGCAATATGACAGGCTTGTGCAAGAAGTGGCTTTACAGCTTCAAAAAAAAGCAACTGAAAAAAGCGTGCAGATAAAGGTTAAATCTACACCTGTTTTGATCTATGCAGACGAGGACAAGGTTAGGCAAGTACTGCTTAATTTACTGGATAATGCGATTAAGTTTTCTAAAAAAGGCAGTGATATTCAAATAGTGCAGTATGTAGAAGATGGGATGGCTGCGCTTAAAATCAAGGATCGAGGAATCGGAATGAAGCAGGAAGACGTCACACATATCATGGAGTCTTTTTACAAAATTGATGCAAAATCAGTCGGTGCAGGGCTTGGGTTGGCGATTGCGCGTAATATTGTTCATCAACACGGAGGAGCCATCAATATAAAAAGCGAGTATGGGAGCGGAACAATTGTTTTTGTTTACCTGCCTGTGAATGAAACGAAAGAAGAATGATCCGAACGCAAACAGAGTCTTATAGATATACCAGATTTTAAAAAGAGAATTCATAGTAGGAGGCATTTAGGTAATGAAGAAACTAGGATATATGCTGGCACTTTCTCTATTGTTAGCAGGGTGTGTTAACGATGGAAAATCTGATGATACAGCGAAAATAACAAAGCCCTTATCAGAAAAAGAAGCTATTCATACGCAGGAAGAAGCCATTCAGGATAGCACGGACGAGGTACAAAAAGAAGTAGAAAGTGATGAAAGCAATGAAGTATCCGACACCGTTCCAGAAAATAAAGACATCATCGAAGAGCCGGCAGAACAAGTCGAAAGGGCGGATGACAGCGATGAAACCAGCAAAGAATCAGGAATTAGCGAAAGTAGTGAAGAACCGGTTTCAGAGGTGAAAACAAAAAAGGGTAGCGAAGAACCTGCTGCAGAAGTGAAGAGAAAAAAAAGCAGTGAACAGGCCCCTATTGTAAAAGAACCAGCAGCCAGTCCGAAAAACGAAGAGACAACATCCGAAGAAAAAAAAGAATCTGCTCCTGTTAAAAGTGAAAAGGCTAAATATTTAAATAAACTGGCGAATGTTAAAGCCAGTATAAGTGAATTTGAGAAGCAATTAGAAAGCGGAACACAGGTAGAAATGGGACAAGCGTACGGAGAAATTTTCAAAAGGTGGGATCGGGAAATGAATGACATTTATGGTGCGCTTAAAAATCAGCTTCCTGTGAGTGAAATGAACAAGCTGAGAGCAGAGCAGCGCAATTGGCTCATCTATCGAGACAAAACTGCCAAGGAGGCGTCTGTGAAATATGAAGGGGGAACAATGGCCTCATTAGAATATGTCGCCACTCAGGCGAGACTTACAGAAGAAAGAAGTTATGAGCTAGTGGAAGCTTATATGTATTAAAAGCAGATTTGGTTTACGACTTGGCAATCTCACCATCTTCATCTTTTGTTCCTTTATCTATTTTAGATTTTTATTATCTTTATTTTTATAAAAATGAGAGTTATCTTCCACATATACGAATCATAATACAAGGATTTCCATTATGATTCGTATGCTTTTCAATTAATAATTGTTTTGCCTCTTCTCATGAAATAAAATCTTCAATATTAGAACATCCAACAAGTAAAAGTATGACTGTTGTACCTATATAGTTAATATTTTTTCATTTTCCCCTCAAGTAGAAAAGCGATCATTCAGTCACCGTCCCCTAAGAACATAACGTGTTGTCTTCTAACATAAAGCTCAAAACTCCAGTATGCCTTCTCCTAAATCATCTTAATACAATTCCCTAAATATTCTTTTAGTTCTTTATTGAAAGGGATTTTAGTCGTGTTTGATTTGTGTGCATGTCTTACAGTTGGCGCTCATGTATTTTTTTGGGGTTGGTACTAGTTAAGGGATTAGTTAGAATCCAAGTATCCTTACCCATGTTTCCATATTTAAAAGGAAAGATGTTTTGTAGTACGCCACTTACAATCCTATAATCATCAATCATTGATTCAAAGCAACAATACAAATTGTAATTCTAAAACATGGATTAATAATTTTAAAAAAGTTTGTAACGAAATGTGTAGGTACGGTATTAATACTAAGAACAAAGTGAGAGAGAAGGTCGTCATGAATAAGCTTGAGAAAGAATACGAGGAGATCCAACCCAAAATATATGCGTTTTTTTATGCGAAAACAGCGAATCGAGAGACTGCTCAAGATCTCTGTCATGATACCTTTTATGAGGCGTGTAAAAATATCGCATCTTTTAATGGACATTCCACCTTGTCGACGTGGATATTCGCAATTGCGAATAACATATTAAAAAAGTATTATCGCAAAAACAAGTATCAGCAAAGCTTAATCCAGAAACTCGCTTCGATTCCGGAAGCTGACATACACTCAATTGAGGATTTAGCAGAGATTCATGAGGAAATGAGAAAGCTTTTGTATCATATTTCAAAGTTAGATGATTATGCAAGGGAATTAGTACTTTTACGTATATACGGCGAACTAAGCTTTAAGGAAATTGCAGAGCTGCTAGGTAAAACTGAAAACTATACACGTGTGACCTTTCACCGTTTAAAATTGCGCATTCAAAAGGAAATGGAGTTGACTATATGAATGAAAAGTGTGCGATTACGCAAGATTTATTACCGCTTTATGAAGAGAAACTATTACAGCCACAAACAAAACGATTTGTTGATGAACATCTGCAAAGATGCCATGAGTGCCATCAGATAGCTGAACAATCGCAAATTCCACTGGCACCAAAGGTAAAGACGGGACTCTCTTCGAAAAAGATGATCCGGAAAATAACATTGCGGGTGACTTCTATCCAAATATTTTTTGTGGCTATTGCATTCTTGTTAGCAATGAGCACAAGTCTTATGAATGGCAGTGTTGGCTTCGTGTTAACCTATACCATCTTAGGTACCATCACTTATTTATTCTATCATTCTATGATCATGGCATTTTTAATTGCAGCTGTTCCGACCTTAATGTGGAGTATTTTGAAGTATATGACGGATTTGCTCGGCGGTGTTCCCTTAGAAAGTATTTCAGGAGAATTGATAGTTACTATAATCGCCTTCGCCATGCATGCAATATTTACTATTATCGGAATTACCATCGGTTTTTGTATTCGTAAAGTAATGGAGGAGAAGAAATAATTATGAAAAAGAAAATGATTTACAGTATGATTTCCGCTTCACTAATAGCATTAGTAATAGGTATCTATATCAAAGCAGCCGGGAATCCATATGAAATGTCCAAAGCCAGGGAGAGCCTTAAAGCTTATTTAGAAAAAACATATCCTGAAAGGGACTTAAAAATTAAGTGGTATGCAAGGTATGATAGTTTTAATGAAAACATTCGTTTTGAGGTCTTAGAAAAGGATCCCCTTGGTGTGGAAACAACTTATAAATTCAATGTCAAAAGTTCCGAACCTTATGAAGTATTTATTGATACGATCCATGAATCCCGTATAGATAAAAATACTTCACAAAAATTAAATAAACAGGCGGAACAGTATATTCTAACGCTCCTGCAGAAAAAAGTTCCGGAACTCCATTCAGTGGCTACAGATATCGAGGTTTACAATAACGATGTCACGGAATGGACACCCAAAGTTAAAGTACCAAGACCCATTCACATTATGCTGGAAATTGAAAAGGGCAACTTGACCAAGGATCAAATATTGCAGCAAGCAAAGATTATTCAGAAGCAACTGAATGAAGAGTCAATTGATTATTATTTAGTTGAGATTGGATATCATGCTACTGTTAATAGCGAGGAAATTTATGAATATGTTAGCTTTACCCCACAGCAAAAAATAACCATAAAGGATATAGAATAAAAACGAATATAACCTTCATATTTCTTTCTGTACAGTTAACAAAAGTTATATGCCCAGCCGAAGACCCCATATTTGGTAGCATCATAATCAATTTAGGCTAAACTCTATACCGTAGAAAAAAACTATCTTCCTCATAGAAATTTATGAGGAGGATAGTTTTTTTGTTTAGTGAAGAATAAAGTACTTTAAAAGGGCACAACTAATGGTTTTATAGCGTGTAGGAATGTGTTAGCTAATTTAACTTCTAAAAAGATGTATGCATGGTTTTATATCAGGTTGGGCTCTTCCATTATTCTTGTTAGTGGTCGTAATGATAATATCGTTGATAGCTGTCCTCCCCGTTGGTTAAAGGAGGATCTTACTTATATAGTATAGAGGAATTTACAAATTAGAGCGTTTACTAAAGTACACTTTTATCCAAAAATTATTTTCTAAAAGTAAAATATTAATGCGTGATTATTATAACGAACGAGAGATTATAATTGTGATTCATGAAATGGTCCATGAAGTAGCGATGAGACTTCGTTTGCACCACAGGGCAGCAGGAAAAATCGCTCTTGCTATTAGCTATTCTCAGGACATTAAAGAAAGGGGATTTAAACATCAAACGCAGGCAATGGAGAAAGGCAGGGAGATAAAGTATTCTGTTTCTGAAAAAGGAACAGTGGTATGGTTAATTGGAAAGCCCAATATTTCTAGACCGGTAAGAATAGTTACAGAGATGGAAATGGGAAGTAGATTTAAGCCTACAGAAAGTGAACTAAAACATGATGATAGATTAGAAGAGTTTAAAAAATACCCTAAAGGGACAATAGTAAAAGCTAATGGTGAAATTGCTGAAGGATGAGGAGATTAATCAGGTGACTATGTATAAGTACTATGCTGTAATTGAGAAAGAAAAGCTAAACCATATAGGATGCTACATTGTGAGCTTTCCTGACTTGGAGAATGTTTTTACTGATGGGAGAATGATATTTTAAAGCAAGCCGCGCTGATCATGGGACGAAAGTAAATGTCATTAAGCGAAATAAAGACAAATA